>NZ_JBFTKG010000002.1:0-114129 GCF_056395825.1 Arthrobacter sp. 05T47
GCCCAGCCCCGGAAGTAGCCGGAGATGGCCCCGACTACCACGCCGATCAGGCCGGCGAGGAGGCCGATCACGAGCATGATGGTGATGGACTGCTGCGCGCCGCGCATGGTCATGGCGAACAGGTCACGGCCGATCCGGTCCTGGCCGAACGGATGTTCGCCCCAGGCCAACGGCCACAATGAGGAGGTGGGTGCGCCGTCGTTGACCAGGGGTGAGACCTGCTCGTGGGTGTACTTCCACCAGCCTGGGATGCCCATGAAGCCCACGGAGGTGAAGGCCAGGATGAAAATGAAGGAGAACACCACGAGGCCGATGATGGCGCCGGAGTGTCCGAGGAACCGCTTTCGGACGATCTGGCCCTGGCTGAGGCCCTTGGCCTCGAGGACCGGYTCAATGCCGGCCGCGGGCGATGTCCGCGAGGCTGCATCTTCGGCCATGATGACTTCCTGCTGRCTTGGCTGGCTCATGATTTTACCCTTACGCGCGGATCCAGTGCGGAGTAGGCCAGGTCCGCGATGAGGTTGAARACCATGGCCGTGATGGCGACGCAGATGAAGACGCCCATGACCGGGTTGGGATCGACGTGCGCGATCCCGTCCAGGAACAGGAAGCCCATRCCGCGGACCGAGAAGACGGTTTCGGTRATGACGGCACCGCCGATCAATGCTCCGATGTCGAAGGCGACGATCGTGGCGATCGGGATCAGGGCGTTGCGGAAGGCGTGGCGCATGACRACGGTCCGCTCGCTCAGGCCCTTGGCCCGGGCCGTGCGGATGTAGTCCATGTTCATGATTTCCAGCATCGAGGAGCGGGTGAACCGAGTGTAGCTGGCCAGCGAAATRAGGATCAGGGCCACGGTSGGCAGGATCAGGTGGGTAAASGAGTCGAGGCTCAGAACCCAGAAGTCACCSTCAATGTTCGGTGTAGTGGCACCGATGGTGGCGATGGGGCGGCCCCGCACACGGCTGTTGTTGAAGTAGGTCGGCCAGGCCTGCATGTACCGGTCCAGCAGAATCAGGAACCCGACCAGGAACGAGGTGATGGCTGCCGCCCGCATGGACTGCCCGCGGTCATAACCGCCCACCAGGTAGCCGATGCCCACGCCGATCAGGACAAAGGCGACCGCCAGCAGCACGATCATGATGAACGTGGCCTCRTTMAGCARCGGCTGGAGGACGAAGTACAGAACGACGCCGACGCCGACGGCGATGAGGGCCGAGTGCAGGGCCTTGCGGTTTTTCAGTCCGGCGGAGAGCAGKGTCACGGCGAAGGCGATGCCGGCGCCGGCGATGGCGATGACCACAGGGCCCAGCCCCGGCGTCTTGAACCACTCRGTGGCGGAGAAGTAGATGAGCACCGCGGTGACGAAGGCGAAGGCRACCCCGCCGGCCAGGAGCCGGCGRCGCATCGCTCCRCCCACCGCCACGGCTGTCACMGCGCCGACGACGACGSCGATGCCGAGCGCCGTCGTCAGCGGCACGTCGGGGTTTCGCAGGAAGTTRTTGAAGCCGATGGCGCCGAATTCCTTGAGCAGGACGGCGACCCAGAAGATCGGCAGGGAGAAGAACAGGAAGGCCATGAACGTGACACCGTAGTCCAGGGTGCTGTACTGCCGCAGGGCGGTGACGATGCCCAGGGTGATGCCGACAAGGATGGCGAGCACGGTGGCCGCGGTGACCAGGGTCAGGGTCTGGACGAGCGCGAAGCCGAGGGCCTCGGTGACGGGCTGGCCGGCGATGTTTTTCCCGAGGTCACAGGAGTTGGCGAACGGGATGAGGCACTGGACCGCGCCGCCGAACCATTTGAAATACCGMAGCGGGGCGGGGGTGTCCAGCTGCAGGAGCTCGGTCCTCGAATCGATGAGCTGCTGCTTCTGCGGCGAGTTGTTGGCGCGGAATTCCTCCAGGGGATCGCCGGACGCCGCTGTCAGGAGATACACGAAGTAGGACGCACCGAGAAGAATGAGGGCGGCAGTCACAAGCCGCCGGAAGATGTAGGTCACCATTGGAATAGAACCTCGGAATTCGGGCCCGGGGATTGCCCGGACCGGTCGCGGAGTTTGGCCGGTTCCCGCCGATGTGGCGGCGGGACCACGGCATCGCCAGGATATCGCCAGAAAGGCGTCGGGACCGAAGAACAGTGGTCCCGACGCCTTTCCAGCAGTGTTACTTAGGGTCGCGGGCTACTTCTGTGCCCATTCCCAGAAGTTCCACCAAACGCCGGTCTGGTTCGGCATGTACTTCACACCGGTGACGCGGTCGCTGTACGCGTCCACGCCAACCGACTGGAACAGCGGAAGGCCGTAGGCAGAATCCCAGATCTTCTTGTCGATCTGCGCAACGAGGCCGTCCTGCTTGCTCTTGTCGGTGGTGACAATCAGTTCGTCCATCAGCTTGTCGGCTTCGGGATCGCTGAACTGGTTGAAGTTGGAGTCGTTGCCGGACTTGAAGATCTGCGGAACGCCGGAGACACCGACGCCGGAGTTGCTCCAGCCGAAGATGGTGGCGTCGTAGCTGCCGTTTCCGAGKGCCTTGCCCCAGTCAGACTTGCCGAGGCCGCCGTCGACGATCTTGAAGCCGGCCTTGGTGGCGGACTCGCTGATCAGGGAGTAGGCGTCAACACGGTTGGGGTTGTCCTTGTTGTACATGATGCGAACTTCGGGGGTGGCACCGTTGAGGAGCTTCTTGGCGCCGTCGATGTCCACGCCCTGGTAGGCGGAGGAACCGTTGTTCTTGACGGAGTCGGCGTACGGCGCCTGGTCCGGCACGAACAGCTGGGAGTCAAGCGGTGCAGCCTTCGGATCAAGCTTCTTGACGATCTTGTCGACGATGTCCGCACGCGGGACGGCCTTCATGAACGCCTCGCGGACGTTCTTGTCGGCAAACGGGCCCGAGTAGTTCAGGTCGATGTGGTCGTAGGCAAGCTGGTTTCCGACGTCGACCGTCACGCCCTGGCTTTCGAGGGCCTTGAGCTGCTCCACGGTGTCGGCGGATGCCTGCGGGGCGATGATGTCGGCTTCGCCGTTCTTCAGTGCCTGGACCTGGGCCGGGGCCTCACCGATGTAGCGGACGGTGATTTCGTCCAGGTTGGCTTCCGGGCCCCAGTTGTAGTCCTTGTTCTTGACCATGGTCAGGGACTGGTCCTGGTTGACGCTCTTGACGATGAACGGGCCGTTGGAGAGGTAGAGGCTCGGGTCGGCCGGCAGGGTCTTGGTGTCAAAGCCGGTGTTCCACATGTCCGCCATGGCCTTCAGCTGCGCGTTGGCCGGCTTCGGGGCCTTGGAGTCGCCGCGCGGCATGCCCTTGAGCAGGTCGATGAACGCCTTGGTGTCGGCCAGGCCGGCCTTCTTGGCGAGGACGTGGGCCGGGATGTCGATGCCGGGGCCGCCGATGGCGATTTCCCAGTCCGCGAACGGCTTGGAGTACTTCAGCGTCATGCTGCGGCCATCGTCGCCGAGTTCCGGGAAGTCGGTGAGGCCAATGCCGGTGGGGTCACCGGCGTATGAGAAGTAGGACGTTCCGGTCTTCGCGGCCGCATCGGCGTCGTTGTAGTAGCCGGAGAAAGCGGCCCACTGCAGCACAAGGTCGGCTGCGGTGACGGGCGTTCCATCTGACCACTTCACGCCGTCGTTGATGGTGTATTTGACCGTCAGCGGATCGTCAGAGACCTTTTCCATCTTGCCGAACTTCTCGTTGCGGACAACGTTGAGCTTGTTGTCGATGTAGAAGAAGCCCGAGTGGGTGGCGTAACTGATCTTCGAGTTGATGTCAGTGTTTCCGTCAGCCGTGTTCGGGTTGAACGTGTTGAACGCGTTGACCTCTACTACGGTTGCCGATCCGCCTTGCTTGCTTGCTGCGGCCGCAGTGGTCGGGGTTGTCCCGCCGCTGTTGCCTGCGCAGGCGCTGAGGGCGATGGCAGCTGCTGCCGCCACGCCCACTGCTTTGGAAATACGACCCAAGCGCATTCCGCCTCCTTGTTTCTGTGGTGTGGGTGAGACCGGCGCCAAAGGCACCAGACAGACGTCCACACTCCCCCAGCGGCAGTGTGGCCCGTCTCACATGGCATGAAGCGTAATCCCCAAATGCCACTCGGAGCCACCAAAGTTGACTCACTGTAAAGTTCGTTACCGAGCTGCAACATTGGGCAAGTTCCGCAAGGCCAGCTTTCCACAAAAGCGTTGACGGCGGCGTAACAAAAGGATAAAAGAGCCGGACACAGGAAAAGGCCCCGATCCGAAAATCGGGGCCTCCAGTTAATCCTTAATTACTTGGCTGAATTACCGCTCCGCCGGGCGGTGAGCTGTTAGACGTTGAAGCGGAATTCGACCACGTCGCCGTCGGCCATGATGTATTCCTTGCCTTCGATCCTGACCTTGCCGCGGGCTTTCGCCTCAGCCATGGAGCCGGCCTCGATGAGGTCGTCGAACGAGACGACCTCGGCCTTGATGAAACCGCGCTGGAAATCGGAGTGGATCACGCCGGCCGCCTGCGGGGCGGTGTCGCCCTGGCGGATGGTCCATGCACGGGTTTCCTTGGGGCCGGCCGTGAGGTAGGTCTGCAGTCCCAAGGTGTGGAAGCCGACGCGGGCCAGCTGGTCCAGCCCGGATTCATCCTGGCCGTTCATTTCCAGCATTTCGCGGGCTTCCGCCTCGTCGAGCTCGACCAGGTCGGACTCGAGCTTGGCGTCCAGGAAGATGGCGTCAGCCGGGGCCACGAGGGCACGCAGTTCAGCCTGCTTCTCCGGGTTGCCGAGGATTCCCTCGTCGGCGTTGAAGACGTAGATGAAGGGCTTGGCCGTCAGCAGGCCGAGTTCCTTGAGGTGCTCCATCTCCAGCTTGTCGCTCTTGATGGAGGAGAAAATGGTGTCGCCGCGTTCCAGCACGGCCTGCGCCGCCAGTATGGCTGCCAGCTCGGCCGCCTCCCGCTTCTTGATCTTTACTTCTTTTTCGATCCTGGGGATGGCTTTTTCGATCGTCTGCAGATCGGCCAGGATCAGTTCGGTGTTGATTGTCTCCATGTCGGAGCTGGGATCGACCTTGCCGTCGACGTGGATGACGTCCGGGTCATCGAACACGCGCACAACCTGGGCGATGGCCTCGGCCTCGCGGATGTTGGCGAGGAACTGGTTGCCCAGGCCTTCGCCCTCGGAGGCGCCCTTGACGATGCCTGCGATGTCCACGAAGGACACGGCGGCGGGCAGCAGGCGCGCGGAGCCGAAGATGCCGGCGAGCTTTTCGAGCCGGGCGTCCGGCAGGTTCACGACGCCGATGTTGGGCTCGATCGTGGCGAACGGGTAGTTCGCCGCGAGGACCTGGTTGCGGGTCAGTGCGTTGAAAAGGGTTGATTTGCCGACGTTGGGCAGTCCGACGATGCCAATAGTAAGTGCCACGAGCATATATTCTACCCGCACCCGCGGGAGATCTTTGCGGCGGCCGGCACGGACCGGCGCGCAGGCCGGCGCCCAGACCTGTGCGCGGCCCTGTGCGCGGCCGGCAAGCAGGGCAGCGGCCGGAGCGTCGGCCCTTGCGTGTTCGGCGCGCTCCCGGGCGTCGAAGCCAAAACTGTCACAGGGGCATGCCAGAGTGAAGCCATGGATGCTTTTGCACTGATTCTCGCCCTGCTCATGTTGCTCACGGGCGCCGTTGCCGGCGCCGGGGCCGTCTATGTCCTGCTCCGCCGGCAAAATGTGGCCGTGGAACACGACTTCGACGCCGTCTCGGCCCGGCTGTCCGAGGTCAGCGCCCAATTCGCCGCCGCCGACGCCGAGAGGCGCCTTCTCGCGGCCCAGAACAGGGAGCTGGGCGAGTCACGGAACCAGGACGGCAGTGTGCTCCGGGCGCTGGCTCCGGTGGCGGAGAAACTTACGGCGGTGCAGCAACAGGTGTCGCTGCTCGAACGCGACCGGCTGGAACAGTACGGACAGCTCGCCCAGCAGCTGCAGGAGGCCCGGCTGTCCGACGAGCAGCTGCTGCGGTCCACCCATGCGCTGGAGTCCGCCCTGCGCTCCAACAGCGCCCGCGGGCAGTGGGGGGAGGTCCAGCTGCGCCGGGTGGTCGAGGCGGCAGGCATGCTGCGGCATGTGGATTTCCACGAACAGGTCCACAGCGGGCAGGCCCACGGCGCCGGCCCCGACGGCAGCCTCCGGCCCGACCTCGTGGTCCAGCTGCCCGGTGACAAGCAGCTCGTTGTCGACGCGAAGGTTCCCCTGGCTTCGTATCTGGCTGCCCAGGACCTTGGCGCAGCGCAGGCAGGCCAGCCGTCATCCCAGCTGCCCGGCAGCCAGCAGGTGCACTTGGCCGCCCATGCCAAGGCCCTCAAGGCCCACGTGGACGCGCTGGGCAGCAAGAAGTACTGGGACATCCCCGGCAATTCGCCGGAGCTGGTGGTTTGCTTCCTGCCGGCGGAGTCCATCCTGGCGGCCGCCCTCTCGGCGGACCCGGCACTGCTGGATTACGCGCTGTCCAAGAGCGTGGTCCTGGCTTCCCCCGGCACCTTGCTGGCGGTGCTCAAGTCGGTGGCGTTCACGTGGCGCCAGGACGTGCTGACGGACAGCGCCCGGGAACTCTTCGAGCTCGCGCGGCAGCTCTACGACCGGATGGGTACCCTCGGCGAGAACGTCACCAAGCTGGGGTCCTCGCTGAAGACCTCGGTGGAGCGGTACAACTCGATGGTCGGGACCCTGGAGGCCAGGGTCCTGCCCACAGCGAGGAAGCTCAACGCCCTGGAAGCCGCCGGCCTGGCCACTCCCCCAGCAGTCGAGGTGGCGCCGCGGGCGGTCGCGGCCCCGGAGCTGCAATCCCGTGACGAGACCGAAGAGTCCGCGGCCTAGGACTGATCAGGTCCGACGGTTCTGTGCACGGGGCTGTTCTGTGCACGGGGCTGTTCAGTGCACAGGGCTGTTCAGTGCACGGGCTGAACCGGCCGAGGACGGTTCAGCCCCTACGACTGTTGACTAGGACTGTTCCGGGCGGGTGCCGCGGCCGCCGAGGGCGCGCGTGACGTCGCCGGCCTGCTTCAGGGTGGCCCGGAGCTCCTTGGGCAGGGAGAACAGGAGGTCTTCCTCGGCGGTGACGACTTCCTCTACGGATCCGTAGCCATAGTCGGCCAGCAGCCGGAGCACGTCCTTGACAAGCACTTCGGGGACGGAGGCCCCGGAGGTCACGCCCACGGTGGCCACGCCTTCGAACCAGGCCTCATCGACCTCGTTGGCGAAGTCCACCCGGTAGGAGGCCTTCGCGCCGTATTCCAAGGCGACCTCCACAAGGCGGACGGAATTCGATGAGTTGGCGGAACCCACAACGATCACGAGGTCCGCCTGGGGCGAGATCTTCTTGATGGCCACCTGGCGGTTGGTGGTGGCGTAGCAGATGTCGTCGCTGGGCGGGTCCTGCAGGGTGGGGAACCGCTCCTTGAGGAGCCGGACGGTCTCCATGGTTTCGTCCACGCTGAGGGTTGTCTGCGAGAGCCAGATGACCTTCTCCGGGTCGCGGACCGTGACCTTGTCCACCTCGTGCGGGCCGTTGATGATCTGGATGTGTTCGGGGGCCTCGCCGGCGGTGCCTTCGACTTCCTCATGGCCGTCGTGGCCGATCAGCAGGATGTCGAAGTCGTCCTTGGCGAAGCGTACGGCTTCGCGGTGCACCTTGGTGACAAGCGGGCAGGTCGCGTCAATGGTGCGCAGGCCGCGGTCCTCGGCGGACTGGACGACGGCGGGCGAGACGCCGTGCGCGGAAAAGATCACGAGGGCGCCCTCGGGGACCTCGTCGGTTTCGTCGACGAAGATGGCCCCCTTCTCTTCAAGGGAGCTGACCACGTGGACGTTGTGCACGATCTGCTTGCGGACGTAGACCGGCGGGCCGTAGTGCTCCAGGGCTTTTTCCACCGCGATGACTGCACGGTCAACGCCGGCACAGTAGCCGCGCGGGGCCGCGAGCAGGACCTTTTTCGGTCCGGCGACGGGGGCCGCCGCCAGGACGTCTTCCGGTGAACGCCGTCGGCGCGGTACGGATGGCATCGGAACGGAAACAGCGGTGGTGGTCATGCTCCCATGCTACCGGTGTTCAATGTTGGCCCTTTTGCGGCCCCCGAGAACGCGGACAGCAAGTCCGGCGACCAGCAGGGCACCGCCCGCCACGGCGGTCGCGGCAATCCACTGGCCGAAGCTGGCCGAGCATGCGGCGACAAATTCGTTCTTGAAGAGCTCCGCCACATCGTTGCCGCTCGAGGTCCGGGCGACGGCGGCCCCGGCGGCATCGCCGGCCAGCTTCCACGCACCGGCAAGCACCAGCGCACCAAGGCCCATGCCGGCCAGGACGGTCCACCGGCGTCGGGCCGCGACAAAGGCCAGGGCGAAAGCGATGGCCGCGCCGACGGCAACGGCGTACCCCATCGGGGCGTAGACGGTGACACGTTCAATCCACTGGCGCTGGTCGGACTGCCCGATATGGATCAGCACCTGTCCGGGGGCCTCCAGCGGAAGGGTGGTCGCGTCGGCGACTTGCTTGGCCACAAGCCCGGCAAGCGGCGCGACATCGAGGGTGAGCGAAGAGGTGCCATCGACCTCCGGCGGCAGCGTGCTGGGGTCGGCGAACGTGAGGCGGTGGCTCTTGCGCAGGGTTTCAGCCCAGGCCTCCGAGTAGCCGGGCAGTCCCGTCAGTGACTGGGCCGCTTTGTCCAGGACCGGGCGTGCCAACTCCGTCAAGGCTTCGGGGATGCCGGCGCTGGAGGCCACGCCGGCGACGGCGGCCCTGGCCAGCCGCTGCTGGAAGGCCGGGTCCTTGCCCAGCGGCGCGGTCAGCGCCACGAAGCCCTCTTCCTGGACGATGTTCCGGTCCACCCACATGGCTGGAACCGCGACGGCGGTCATCACGAGCCCGATGAGGACGGCGGCGGCGGAGACAAAAGTGCGCAAAGGATTCCTAGGAGGTTGATGGCGTCCCTCCCATCCTAGGACGGGTCCGGGCGCGGCCATAAAGTCGGGCCCCGGTGGTAGAGCTATGGATAGAGTTGAAAGTGACAACTTCCGGCTGCCGGCCGGCACCCACCCGCCGCAAAAGCGGGGCCGCCGGCAGTCCCCCCAACAAGGGCACGCAGCAAAGGACACGCACACATATGCACAGGGCCCCCTACAAGGCACTCCCGCAGGCACTCCGGGCCATGGAACCCTCGCATGCCTGAGGACGCGGCGGCCACGACACTGCCGGCCACCGCAGCTGAAACCAGCCCGGACAACCCGTGGCCGCTGCAGTTGCTGTCCCAGAAGCTCAAGATGCACATCGACCGCGCACCCTCGGCATGGATTGAGGGGCAGGTGATCGAGCTGAACCGGCGCGGCAGCAACGCCTACCTGACGCTGCGGGACATCGACGCCGAAATCTCGCTGCCGGCGTCGGTCTGGACCACCGTTCTGGACCGTCAGGCCGCTCCRCTGGAACGCGGTTCCCGGGTTGTGGCATTGATCAAGGCCGAATTTTGGCTCAAGACGGGCCGCCTGAACATGTCCGTGAAGGACATCCGTCCCGTGGGGCTCGGCGACCTCCTCGCGCGGATCGAACGGCTGCGCCAGGCCCTCGCCGCCGAAGGGCTCTTTGCCGATTCCCGCAAAAAGCGGCTTCCGCTGCTCCCGCACCGGATCGGCCTGATCACCGGGCGGGACTCTGACGCCAAGAAGGATGTGCTGCGCAACGCTGCCCTCCGCTGGCCGGCCGTCGAATTCGAGATCCGCGAGGTCGCCGTCCAAGGCAACACCGCCGTAGCCCAGATGGTCGCGGCATTGCGGGAGCTTGATGCCCACCCCGTCGTCGATGTCATCGTCATTGCCCGCGGCGGAGGCGCGCTCGAGGACCTGTTGCCGTTCAGCAGCGAGGAGCTCATCCGGGCCGTCTCGGACGCTTCCACCCCCGTGGTGAGTGCGATCGGGCACGAAGCGGACCGGCCCATCCTCGACGACGTCGCAGACCTCAGGGCCTCGACGCCCACCGATGCCGCGAAGAGGATCGTTCCTGATGTCGCGGAAGAGCTCGTCCGGGTCCGGCAGGCACGTGACCAGCTCAGGCGCGGGGTTACCCGGCTCGTCGAGCGCGAGGGCGACCGGCTGGCATCCTTGCGCTCCCGCCCGGTGCTGCTCTCCCCCGACGTCATGATCACCCACCGCCACGACGACGTTGAAAGGTTCAAGGGCCGTGCGCATGCGGCCATCAGTACGGCCGTCGTCCGGGCCGCGGACCAGCTGGTCCACCTCAAGGCGCAGGTGCGCGCGCTCTCGCCGCAGAAAACGCTGGATCGAGGCTACGCCGTGGTCCAGCTCGCCGGCGATGGAACAGCCGCGGCGACGCACCGGGACGTGGTGCGGCACCCTTCGCAGGCGCCCGCAGGCACGGACCTCACGGTACGGGTGGCAGGCGGCCGGTTCACCGCCCAGTCCACGGGCGGCCAGGAGCCGGCCGAGGAGTGACCCGGCGGACACGCCTAACCACTGCAGGAAAAGACATTGCGGAAGCAGAGACCGCACCAACCAAGGAGCACGCACATGGCAGCAGAATCAATCCCCAACGCCGACATCGAGGCCCTCAGCTACGAGGACGCCCGCGAGCAGCTCGTCGCCGTGGTCGGCAAGCTGGAGGCCGGCGGCGCCAGCCTGGAGGAATCCCTCGCACTCTGGGAGCGCGGCGAGGCATTGGCCAAGCGCTGCGAACAATGGCTCGAAGGCGCCCGCAAGCGGCTCGCCGCGGCCCGGGACCACGCCGCCGAAAAGAGCTAGGCACCAGCCCTGCAAAGACGGCTGTCACCGGCCCTCTAAAAGCGCAGTTCAGGAGCGCTGGACCAGTTCGCGCTCCATGTCAAGGTCCATGTCCGGAACCGGCCATTGGAGATTCATGCCTTCGAGTGCTTCCAGGAGGAGTTGCTGCACGGCGATGCGGGCGTACCACTTCTTGTTAGCCGGGACGACGTGCCAGGGCGCGTGCTCGGAGCTGGTCTGCTCGAACGCGGCCTGGTAAGCGTCCATGTAGTCGCCCCAGAAGGCCCGTTCCTTAAGGTCGTTGCTGCTGTACTTCCACCTCTTGGCTGGATCCTCCAGACGGGCGAGCAGCCGTTCCTGCTGCTCGCCGCGGCTGATGTGCAGCATGACCTTGACGATCTTCGTTCCGGCGGCCGTCTGCCGGGCCTCGAATTCGTTGATGGCSCGGTAGCGGCGCTCCAGTTCCTYGGCGTCSGCCCAGCGGTGCACCCGGTGGATCAGSACATCCTCATAGTGGGAGCGGTCAAAGACGCCCACCATGCCGGCAGCGGGCACTTCCTTTTCGATCCGCCAGAGGAAGTCGTAGGACTGCTCCTCGGGGGTGGGCGCCTTGAACGACTTCAGCTGCACGCCCTGGGGATTCATCTGGCCCATCACATGGTTGACGATTCCGCCCTTGCCCGCGGTGTCCATCGCCTGCAGGACCAGCAGCACACGCTTCTTCCCGCCGGTCCGGGACTCAGCGAAGAGCTGCTCCTGCAGTTGCGTCAGCTTGCCGTCGAGTTCACTGAGCAGCTTTTCCCCGGCAGCCTTGTCACCGTCGTAGCCCGGTGTGGAGCCGGGGTCGACGTCCTGGAGGCTGAACTTCTTCCCTGTCTTCAGGGTTTCGGAAGGGTGTTCGTCGAAGTCCACGACATCTGCCATCAAAGCCTCTTTCCGGTTTGGGCAGTCCGCCTGCCGGGCGTTCGACCAGCAGCGCTGCTGAGACGAAGCCTAGTTCCCTTTGTATCGGCTCAGGAAGTCCGCCATCCGGTTGATTGCTTCCTCGAGGTCCTTGACGTTTGGCAGTGTCACCATCCGGAAGTGGTCCGGCCGGACCCAGTTGAACGCCCGGCCGTGGGAGAGCAGGATCTTCTGTTCGCGGAGCAGGTCCAGCACGAATTTCTCGTCGTCGCGGATGTGAAAGACCTCGGGGTCCAGCTTCGGGAACAGGTACATGGCCCCGCGGGCCTGCTGCGTGCTGACGCCCGGGATGGCGTTGAGCATGTCGTAGGCCTTGTTCCGCTGCTCCAGGAGGCGTCCGCCGGGCAGGATCAGGTCGTTGATGCTCTGGTAGCCGCCGAGGGCAGTCTGGATGGCGTGCTGGGCCGGCACGTTGGCGCACAGGCGCATGTTGGCCAGCAGGTTGATGCCCTCAAGATAGTCCGCGGCGTCTTTTTTCGGCCCGGAGATGGCCATCCAGCCGGCCCGGAATCCGCACACCCGGTACGCCTTGGAGAGTCCGCTGAAGGTCAGGCACAGGACGTCGTCGCCGGTGAGGGCGGCGAGGTTCACGTGCACCGCGTCTTCGTACAGGATCTTCTCGTAGATTTCGTCGGCGAAGAGCACCAGGCCGTGCTTCTCGGCGAGGGCGACGATCTTTTTCAGTGTGGATTCCGGGTACACCGCGCCGGTGGGGTTGTTGGGGTTGATGATCACGATGCCCTTGGTGCGCGGGGTGATCTTCGCTTCCATGTCCTCGAGGTCGGGCTGCCAGCCGGTTTCCTCGTCGCAGAGGTAGTGCACGGGCTTGCCGCCGGCGAGGGCAACCGAGGCCGTCCATAGCGGGTAGTCCGGGGTGGGGATCAGGACCTCGTCGCCGCCGTCGAGCAGGGCCATGAGCGACATGGTGATCAGTTCGCTGACACCGTTGCCGAGATAGATGTCATCCACGTGGATGTTCTGGATCCCGCGGGTCTGGTAGTACTGCGAGACGGCGGTGCGGGCCGAGAAAATGCCGCGCGAGTCGCTGTAGCCCTGGGCATGCGGCAGGTGGCGGATCATGTCCACCAAAATGGCGTCCGGCGCTTCAAACCCGAAAGGGGCCGGGTTACCGATGTTCAGTTTGAGGATCCGGTGACCCTCCGCCTCCATCTGCTGGGCGGCCTGAAGAATCGGTCCACGGATGTCGTAAAGGACATTATGAAGCTTGGTGGACTGCTTGAATTCTGCCATTCATCAAATATGCCATATGGCGGATGTACTTCCGTTGAGACATGACTCACACGCTGACCGGGCAGTAACAACAACGACGCCGGCGTCCGGGCTGTGGGCCCGGACACCGGCGTCGGTGGCAGCCAAACGGTTGCAGTCAGTCGTCGGCAGTCAAAAGTCTCGCTACTGCTTGACGATGCCCTTTTCCTTCAGCCACGCGTCTGCGGCATCCTTCGGGTTCTGCTTCTGGCTGCCGCTCACGGCACGGTTGAGGTTGATGAGGTCTTCGGTGGTGAGGACCTTGGACACGGAGTTGAGGGCTTCCTTCGCCTTGTCCGTCATCTTGGCCGTGTTGTACAGCGGCAGCACCTGCTGGGCGATGAAGTTGTTCTTCGGATCCTCCAGCACCACGAGGTCGTTGTCCGGGATGGAGGGGGTGGTGGTGTAGATGTCTGCGACCTGGACCTGGTCAGAGAGCAGTGCCTTAAGCGTGACGGCGCCGCCGCCGTCGCTGAACGGTTCGAGCTTCTTCGGCACGCAGTTGTAGTTCTTCGCCAGCCCGGGCAGCCCGTAGGCGCGCTCGGCGAAGGTCGCCGGGGCGCCAATCACGAGATCGCCGCATACCTTGGCCATGTCCTCGATGGACTTCAGCTGGTGCTTTTCGGCGGTGGCCTTCGTGACCACCATGGCGTCCTTGTCCTCGGCCTTGGAGGCGTCCAGCACGGCCAGGCCCTGTGGGAGCTTGGTGGGGAGGGCCTTTGCGATGTCCTCTGCGGAGACCTCGGTGGCGTCCTTGTTTACGTACAGCAGGAGGTTGCCGCTGTAGTCGGGAACGACGTCCACGGAGCCGTCCTGGACTGCTTTGATGTAGACCTCGCGCGAGCCGATGTTCGGCTTGGTGCTGGCGGTGACACCCGCGGCGTTCAGGGCGCCGGCGTAGACCTCTGCCAGGATCTGGCTCTCCGGGAAATCGGCGGAACCGATCACCAGGGCGCCGCCGGAACCGGAGGCGGCACCGCTGCTGGCCGGGGCCGAGCTGAGCGGGTTGGATGAGCCTCCGCAGGCGGACAGGGCCATGGCCAGTCCGACGCCGGCGGCCACGGCGCCGAATGCGCGCCTGCCGAGGGCTGGTGGGCGGGATTCCTTCATGACGTACCTCCTTGAACAACAGTCCCCGCGAGTACGGGATCTGTGAGATCAACCGCAGCCTGCTGGCTGCGGTTTGGCTGTGACGAGGCGCCCCGTGACAGGAACAGCCTCTGAATCAGGGCAAGGACAAGGTCGACGGCGATGGCGAGGGCCGCGATCAGCAGTGAGCCGCCCAGCATCTGCGGGAAGTCCGAAAGCGCGAGCCCGTCGAACAGGTAGCGGCCCAGGCCGCCCAGGTTGATGTAGGCGACCACGGAGACCGTGGCAATCACCTGGAGCACCCCGGTCCGGAAGCCGCCGTACATCACGGGCAGCGCGTTGGGGAATTCCGCCCGGAACAGGACCTGCCATTCGGTCATGCCCATGGCGCGGGCGGCGTCCACCACATTGCGGTCCACACTGGAGATCCCGGCGTAGGTGCCGGCCAGCAGGGGCGGCACCGTGAGGATCACCAGGGCCCAGATCGGCGGCATCAGGCCGATGCCGGCGAGCAGCACGAACAGCGTGAGCAGGCCGAGCGTGGGCAGGGCCCGCAGCGCGCCGGCGAGTGCCACGATGGCAACCCGCCCGCGGCCGGTGTGCCCGACGTACAGGCCGATGGGGACGGCGATGGCCGTGGCGATCACCATCACCAGGCCCGTGTAGAACAGGTGTTCGGCCAGCCGGGTGGGTATTCCGGCGCTGCCGGACCAGTTCGCCGGATCGGTGAGCCAGGCAAAGGTGTCCGTGACGACATTGCTCATGCGTTTGCCCCTCCGGTCTTGGGACGCGAAAGCCGCATCGCCGCGGCAGGGGCACCCGTCTTGTCCTGGCCGGCGTCCGAATCGGCACCGGCACCCTTGGCCCCCGCCGCGCGGGTCCAGGGAGTCAGCAGCCATTCGAGAAGGMCCAGGATGGAGTCCATCAGCAGCGCGAGGATCAGGATGGCGATGATGCCCACCACCACTTCGGTGACGAAATCGCGTTGCAGCCCAGAGGTGAAGAGCATTCCGAGGTTGCCGATGCCGAGGAGCGCCGCGACGCTGACCAGCGAGATGTTGCTGACCGAGACCACTCGCAGCCCGGCGAACATGACCGGCAGGGACAGCGGCAGGTCGATCTGCATGAAGCGGGCGAAGGGTTTGAAACCCATGGCGACGGCGGCCTGCCGCAGGTCCTCGTCCACCGAGTCAAAGGCATCCAGCGCGGCGCGCACCAGCAGGGCGACCGCGTAGATGGTCAGGGCCACGACCACGTTGACGGGATCCAGGATCCGGGTTCCGATGATGGTGGGCAGGATGATGAAAAGCGCAAGGGACGGGATCGTGTAGAGCAGCGAGGAGCCTGTGAGCACCGTGGACCGAAGCCCCCGGTTCTGCCGGGCGAGCTGGGCCAGCGGGACCGCGATGAGGATCCCGAACACCATCGGCAGGATGGCCAGGATCAGATGCTGGCCGGCGAGGCTGAAGACCTGTGCGCTGTTGGCCAGGAACCACTGCATCAGAGCCCCCTGTGCCGGATGCTGCGGTCAGACTCGATCACGGCGAGGACTTCGGAGGCCGCGATGACGCCGGCCACCCGGCCGTCGTCGTCCACGGCGACGCCGAGACCGGACGGGGAGGACAGCGCCGCGTCCAGGGCCCGGCGGAGCGTGTCCCCCTTGCGGAACAGGGAGCCGCCGGGAACCATCGCCGGACCGGCACCGGTGGCAGTGCCGGGCCCGGCCCAGCCGAGGGGGCGCAGCGTGTCATCGACCACCAGCTGCCATTCATCGGAGCTCCCCTCCTGCTGGAGCAGTTCGGATGTGACCGTCCGGACGGGGTGGATGGTGACGCCGTCGGAGGGGCTGAAGGCCAGGTGCCGGAATCCGCGGTCGCGGCCCACGAAGGCGGCCACGAACTCGTTTGCCGGAGCCCGCAGGATCTCCGCGGGGGCGGCGTATTGCGCCAGTTTGCCGCCGACGGCGAAGACGGCAACTTTGTCGCCCAGGACGGTGGCCTCGTCGATGTCGTGGGTGACGAAGACGATCGTCTTTGCCAGGTCATGCTGGAGCCGGAGCAGCTCTTTCTGGAGTTCGTCGCGGACCACAGGGTCCACGGCACTGAAGGGCTCATCCATGAGCAGCACGGGAGGATCGGCCGCGAGCGCCCGGGCCACGCCGACGCGCTGCTGCTGGCCGCCCGAGAGCTGAGACGGGTACCGCTTGCCGAGCGAGGAAGCCAGCCCGACGACGTCGAGCAGTTCCTGGGCGCGCTTGCGGGCTTCGGTTTTGGATACCCCGTTCAGCCGGGGAACGGTGGCGATGTTGTCCAGCACCGAGCGGTGCGGCATCAGCCCGGAGGACTGCATGACGTAACCCATGGACCGCCGCAGCTGCGCGGCGGGCACCGAGGTGACGTCGGCGCCGTCGACGGTGATGACGCCGGAGGTGGGCTCCACCATGCGGTTGATCATCCGCAGGGAGGTGGTTTTTCCGCAGCCGGAGGGTCCCACGAACACGGTGATGGCGCCCTTGTCGATGGACATGGTCAGCCCGTCGACGGCGGGCTGGCCACCCTGGTACTGCTTCGTGACGTTCTGGAACTCGATCATGGCTTCGGCCATTTCCGGGCTTACCTAACTGTTGGTGGCAACATCGACAGGGACCAGCCAACTTCATCAGTGTGCTGGCCATAAAGCAGTTAGCACTTAGACTAACCAGCACTCATGACAATGTCATGGAAATGCAGTCAGCGGCGCCGCGGCTCCCGTAAGGCTTCGGAAGCACAACGAATCCGGATGGGTGCCACGCCGAAAATGCCTCCGGCGCGGCACCCGGAGCGTTGGGGCAGCGCCGGTTGCCTCAGCGGGGCCGCTGCCGGCCGTTCTTGGCCCCGCTCTTGCCTTTGCCGTTGCCGCCCTTGCCGCTGTTCTTGCCGTGGCCCGGACCGTTTTCGTGGTTTTCCCGTTCGGCTGCCCGCTGGCTCTTGCCCGCCACCGCGATTTTTTGGTGCCATTCGCGCTGGTAGGCCCGCCGGGCCGCCGCGTCATGGCGGCGGGCCAGGGCGGCGAGCTCGCGCTGCAGCTTCAGGTAGCTGGCCCACCGGCGGTCATCCAGGACGCCGTCGGCGAGTGCGGCCTGGACGGCACAGCCGGGTTCCCCGCCGTGGGCGCAGTCGGAGAACCGGCAGTGGCCGAAGAGTTCTTCGAGGTCGCCGAACATTTCTTCCATGCCTTCCTCGGCGTCGAAGATCCCGAAGCCGCGCACCCCCGGGGTGTCCATCAGGACGGCACCGCCGGGCAGGGGAACCAGTTCGCGGGAGGTGGTGGTGTGCCTGCCCTTTCCGTCGCCGGCGCGGACTGCCCCGGTCTCCTGGGCCTGGACCCCGGCGAGYGCATTGATGAGCGTGGACTTGCCGGCACCCGATGGTCCCAGCAGCACCAGSGTGCCGCCGGGCGGCAGATGGCCCAGCACTTCGTCSAGGCCGTCGCCKTWYTCGGCGGAGGTGGTGACGAYGTCRACGCCGGCYGCCTGGCGCACGACCGTCCCCACGACGTCGTCCGCGAGATCCGCGAGATCCGCCTTCGTGATGATCACGAGCGGTTTGGCGCCGGAGTCCCACGCGGCAACCAGCGTCCGTTCCAGGCGGTTGTGCGTGAGCGGCCGGTCCACGGGGACGACGATGCCGACGACGTCCATGTTGGCGCCAAGGACCTGCGCCTCGGAGGAGGACTCGAAGGCACGCTTCCGGCTCAGCTCCGAGTGGCGCGGCAGGATGCCTACGATGGCGGGCTCCCCCGCCGCATTCGAACCCAGCCAGACCCAGTCCCCGGTGGCGGGAAGGTCCCCTCCGCGAGGGTAGGGCAGGTGGGCGGTCCGGTCGCAGTCGGCCACCAGGACAAGGTTGCGGTCTACCCGGATGACGCGGCCCGGGCGGTGGCCCCCCGACACGGGATGGGCCGCGAACCGCTCCGCGATTCCGGCCGTGTAGCCGTAACGGACAGGGCCGGCGGGGCTGTCCTCATAGGCGGATCCTTCAGGGGAAAGCCCTTCAAGGGAAGATGCGGAATCAGTGGACTGGGCGCTGCGGGCGCCCTGGGATGCAGCATGAATGATCAACGAAAACCCTTTGATGGGGCCCCGTGGTGCGGCGCAGATACGCTGCGGGCGGCGTGTGCCGCGGGTGCGTGGAAACTAGCGCTGAATGGCTAGGCCGCGCCGTGGGACGGGGCAGGAGTAATGACGTGGCTTGATTCGGTGCGCTGAGCACTCAGAAATATCGCATTCATTGCTTCCACCTCCCCATCGTTTGCCGGCCTGCTGTGGCCTGCTGTGGCCTGCTGTGGCGTCCGCGGCCGGGCGGTTTCTACAGAATAGCCAAGGCGCCCGCGCCTGGCCAGCAATTTAGCCGGAAAGTTTTCCGTTCAGCGGCCTCTCGCGGTACAGACGCAGTCCGGCATCCACCAGCGACACTCGGTTCAGCTCGGCCACCGCATCCAGCGGAATCCAGGCCGCGTGGGTGGTGCTGCCATTTACTTCGTGGCGCAGTTCCCCGCCTGTGATCGTCGCCTCGTAGACGAGCCGGAGCGACTGGAAGTCCCGCTCGCCGCCGTCGAGCCGGACCTCCGACGGCCAGTGGCCGACGTCGATGCCCAGCATCACGCCGACCTCGGCGTTGTAGCCGGTTTCCTCGTGGATCTCGCGGCGGCAGCCGTCCACCGGGTGTTCGGCCAGGTCCAGCCCGCCGCCGGGCAGCGTCCAGCCCTCGCGGCCGTCCTGCTTCCAGTACGCCAGGAGGATCTCGGCATCACGGATGATGACAGCGTAGGCGGCGGGCCGGGTATCGAATTGCATGCTCATCCCTCCAGCGTAGTAGCCGGAGGGATTCGCTCCTGCTACTGCTGTTCGGCCACCAACTGGAGCACTCCAAAGACGGGTTCCTGCTCCAGGACCCGGACATCGGTGATCCCCGCGGCGGCAAGTGCCGCGCGGAAGGACTCCTGCAGGCGCGGCACGTTCATGCCGAGCCCGCCGCCCAGGATGACGGGACCCTCGAGGCCGAGCTGCCGGACGGTCTGCGCGGCGAGCTCGGCGAGGTCGCTCCCGGCCTGGTCCATGAGGGCCTGGCTTGGCGCGTGGCCGGCGCCGGCAGCTTCCACCACGAGCCGGGCCTGCTGGGCCCAGAAGCGGCGTCCGGTCGCGGGCGAGTGGAAGAGTGCGATCAGCATGTTGGGGTGGTCCACACCGCAGGATGCCAGCAGGGCGCTGCTGAGTTCGTCCGGTTCCAGCCCCTGGTTCATCCGCCGCAGGCTGTGGCGGACGGCCTCCCGGCCCAGCCAGTAGCCGCTGCCCTCGTCGCCGAGCAGGTAGCCCCAGCCGCCGGCCCGGGCTTCCCCGCCGCGGCTGTTCCTGCCCCACGCCGCCGAGCCAGTGCCGGCGATTACTGCGACGCCGGTGCTGGCGCCGCCCGCAGCAAGCAGCAGACGGGTGTCGTGGACCACCGTGATCCGCGCGCCGGGCACGTGGGGGGCAATCAGTGCCGCGAGGGCCGCGGCGTCGTCGTCAGTGTCGATCCCGCCGGCTCCGACGTAGACCTGGGCGACGTCTCCCCCGCCGATCCTGGCGAAGAGTTCTGCCAGGTTGCGGGCCGCTTCCTCGGGCGTGACGTTCTGGACGTTGGAGCTGCCCACTGATTCGTCGGCCACGGGCGCGCTGTTTTCGAACCGGACGCCCCGGGTTTTGGTGCCGCCGATGTCCAGGCCAATCACGGCACCCGTCACCGCAGCGTCGGATGGCATGGTGGAAGATGGAACGGAGTCCGCCGCCGGCGGCATATCAGTGTTAGTCACTCGAACAGGTTACTGAATCGCTGCAAGGAGCCCGCATTGCCCTACGATCTTGTCGGCACACCCGTCATCGCGGCGCCCATGGCCGGAGGAACTTCCACGCCGGCGTTTGTCGAGGCCGTGCACCGCGCCGRCGGGCTGGGCTTCCTGGCGGCCGGGTACAAGAGCGTGGGTGCCATGCAGGCGGATATCCGGGCTACCCGGGCGTCCGGAGCCCGGTTCGGCATGAACGTCTTCGTTCCGGACCCGGCCCAGCTGCCGTCGCCGGCATCGGTGCTGGCGGAACTCGAGGACTACCGGCTGCAGTTGGTGGCCGATGCCCGGCGTTACGGCGTGGAGCTCCCGCAGCTTCGGCTCGATGACGATGACCAGTGGCAGGGCAAGATCGAGGCCCTGCTGGCGGACCCGGTGGAGCTGGTGAGTTTCGCCTTCGGCCTCCCGGGTCCCGACGTCGTCACCGCCCTGCAGCGGGCGGGCTCGGCGGTGCTTGCCACTGTCACCACCGTGGCCGAGGCCCTGCAGGCGGCAGACCAGGGGGTGGACGCACTCGTGGTGCAGCACGCGAGCGCCGGCGGGCACAGCGGGGCGTTCCTTCCGGCCTTGGGATTGCAAGCTGGCGGATCCCAGGCCAGCGGATCCGAGGCGGCCGGCACGACGGCGGAGCTGGTCGCCCAGGTGCGGTCCGACGTCGGCCTCCCGCTGGTGGCCGCGGGCGGCATCATGGATGCTGCGGGGCTCGATGCTGTGCTGCGCGCGGGCGCGGTTGCCGCCCAACTGGGCACGGCGTTCCTCCGCACTGATGAAGCCGGCACCCGGCGGCTGCACAAGGATGCCCTGGCCGATCCGCATTTCAGCCGGACCCGGCTGACCCGCGCCTTCACCGGCCGGCAGGCCCGCTCCCTGGAGAACGAATTTGTCCGCGACCACCCCGAGGCACCTGTTGGCTACCCGGCCATTCACCACCTCACGGCCCCCATCCGGGCCGCGGCCGCCGCAGCGGGAGACGCGGAGCGCCTGAACCTGTGGGCGGGCACGGGCTGGCAGCAGGCCCAGGCCGGCCCCGTGGCCGACGTCGTGCGCGGACTGCTCGCCGGCCGCTGACGCCCGACGCACCCACACACACCGACACACCGGCGTCGAAATCGCCGGAAGCGTGCGAAACCGCGGATGTCTTACGGCGATTTCGCACGCTTCCGGCGACCTCAGCGGCCTGGGCGGCCTCAGGGGCTTGGGCGGCCCCGGCGCACAAGTCGGCCCGGCTCAGCCTGCCGAGCGTTCGCGCACGAAGCCTGCCAGGAGCGCAGGCCCGTCGCGCAGCACGAGTTCGCGGAACAGGCGCACGGAGTCGGGCTCGGCATCGGCCCTGGCATTCCGCGAGACCGGCTCCCGCCACGCCAGGCCGATCTCACGGAACGCCAGCGCCGAATCCAGGGCAATCTCCACCCACCCCGGCCCGCCGTCGTCGGCTCCGGTCCCGGTCCCGGGCGACGGGTCCTGGCTGTCTGGTACGGCTCTGCCGGGTGCGGAGCCTCCCGGCGGCAGTATGCTGACGCCGAGCCCGGCCGAGACGAGTCCACGGACGGTGTGCGAGTCCTGGCTCTCGAAGGCAATGCGGGGGCGGAATCCGGCCTCCCGGAACAACGCATCGGTCAGCGAGCGCATGCCATAGCCGGAACCCATCGCCACGAACGGCTCCTGCCGGATCTCGGCAACCCGGACCCGACGGCGGCCGGCCAGGGGATGACGGTGGTGCACCACCAGGCGCAGAGGTTCCCGGTAGAGCGCGGCCGAACTGATGGTTCTGCTTGGGGTGGCAACGGGCGCGGTCAGGGCCAGGTCTGCGGAACCCGCGGCCAGTTCAGCCAGGCAGCCGTCCCGTGCGCCCTGGCTGAGGTCAAAGGCTGTCTGCGGGTGCCGGCTCCGGAACGCACTGATGAGCAGCGGCAGCATCGCCTCGCCGAAGGTGTGCTGGAAGGCCACGGCGACCCGGCCGCGGACCACTTCGGACTCGTGCCGGACAAGGTCGAGTCCTGTCTGGAATTCACCCAGGGCGGCGTCTATGTGGGGCAGGAGAGCCTTCGCCGCCGGCGTCAGCCGAACGCCGCGGCCGTCCCGGACCAAGAGCTCCGTCCCCACGATGGCGCTGGCACGCGCAATGGCACGGCTCACCGTCGACTGCGGCACACCCAGGAGCTCGGCAGTCTCGGTGATGTGCTCCGTCCGCCCGAGTTCTGCCAGCAGCGGCAGGAGGGGCAGCAACTGCACGAGCTGCTTGTGTTCGACGTCCATGCGGCCTCCGCGGCATCGTTCCATATTTGCTATCTATTCTATGGAAATGATGCATTGGAAGCATCCCTTGGACACGTTCTAGCCTGAGGGTATGCCACGCTTTTCCGCACGCTCCAGTGCCGGTCCCAGTCCCGTGGCCAATCTCGCGGCCGCTCCTGCAGCTGGTCATAAGGCCGGCGCTGCTGCGTGGGCCGGGCATCCGAAAGGCTCCGCGGCCTACCGCCGGATTCTCGCCGGGCTTGCCTTTGCCGGCGTCGCGACCTTCGCCCAGCTCTACTCCACCCAGGCGGTCCTGCCGCTCCTGGCGACGGACTTGAAGATCTCGGCAGCGGAGGCCGCTCTGACGATCTCCCTGGCGACGGTGGGGCTGGCCCTGACCGTTCTGCCATGGTCCTTCCTGGCTGACCGGATCGGCCGCGTCCGGGCGATGATGTGGGGCATCTCGGCGGCCACTGTCCTGGGCCTGCTGGTCCCCCTGGCCCCCAGCTTCCCCGTGCTGCTGTGCCTGCGGATGCTTGAGGGAATGGCCCTTGGCGGGATCCCCGCCATCGCGATCGCCTACCTCAACGAAGAGGTCAACAAGGCCCACGCCGCGCTCGCTGCCGGGAGCTATGTCGCCGGGACCACGTTGGGCGGCCTGGCCGGCCGGCTGGTCGCCGGGCCTGTCGGCGAACTGTGGGGATGGCGGGCCGCCGCCCTGGCCGTCTCCGTCCTGGCTACCGGCGCGGCTGTCCTGTTCCTCGTCCTCGTCCCGCGGGCACAGGGATTCACCGCCGCGTCCGCGGCCGGATTCCGCGGTGCCATGGCCACCCTGGCCGGGCATGCCCGCAATCCCCGGCTGCTGGCACTCTACGTCCAGGCGTTCCTGCTCATGGGCGGTTTCGTGGCTGTCTACAACTACCTCGGTTTCCGGCTGTCCGGGGAACCATTCAGCCTGCCGGCCACCGCAATCAGCCTGATCTTCCTGGCCTACCTCTCCGGAACCGTCTCGGCGCGCTGGGCAGCCGGGCTGACCTCCCGGTTCGGCCGGCGCACCGTCCTGATTGCCGGCACCGCGCTGATGGCGGCCGGCCTGGCCCTGACGCTCACGCAGCTACTGGCCCTGATCCTCGTGGGACTGCTGCTGTTCACCGCCGGCTTCTTCGCGGCCCACAGCATCGGCTCGGGCTGGACCGGCGTGATCGCCACGACAGGCCGCGCGCAGGCCGCCTCGCTGTACAACCTCGCCTACTACCTCGGCTCCAGCGTGCTCGGCTGGGCCGGCGGCCTGATCTTCCAGGGGCTCGGCTGGACGGCCCTCGCCCTGACGGTCATCGGACTGGCATGCGCGACGGCGGCAATCACCGCCGTCGCGCATCCCGCCTCGGCGCCCGCAGCCGGACCTGCCGCTCCCGCCGCCGGCAAGGCGGCGGCAGGAACCGGCAAGGCGGCATCAGGGAACGCGGCGATGTCCGCTTAGACTGCCGCGTCCGGCTCGGCGCCGGATCCGGTTAGGCGTCCAGTCCCGCTACCGGGTCGACTCGATCGCCTGCACGAGATCCGCGACAATGTCGGCCGGGTCCTCCAACCCCACCGAAATCCGTAACAGGCTGGCGTGCGGCTTCGCCGCGGCCTCGACCGGCCTGTGGGTCAGGCCGGCCGGGTGCTGGATCAGGGTGTCGATCCCGCCAAGCGAAACGGCGTGCGTGATCATGCCGACGGCGGCCGGGATCCGCTCGGCGTGCTCGGCGCTGGCGAGCTCGAAGGCCATGAGCGATCCCGGCCCGGACATCTGCGTGCCGACCAGGCCCTGCGGATCGCATTCAGCCAGTCCCGGGTAGTAGACCCGCTTCACGAGCCCGTGCCCGGCCAGGGCCACCGCGACCTTTTCGGCGCCGCCCTGCTGGGCGCGGACCCGGACAGGGAGCGTCGCCAGGCCGCGGTGCAGCAGGTAGGCAGGCCACGGGGTCAGGATCCCGCCGGTGACGGCCCGGACCTGGCGCAGGCGGACCGCCCATTCAGAGCCTGCCGCCACCACGCCGCCCATCGCGTCGCCATGGCCGCCCAGGAACTTCGTGGCGCTGTGCAGCACCATGGCCGCACCATGTTTGAAGGGCTGCTGCAGCACCGGGCTGGCGAACGTGTTGTCCACCAGGAGCGGCACTCCGTCCGCGTCGGCGGCCACCCGGGCCATGTCCACGAGCTCGAGGGTCGGGTTGGCCGGCGTCTCCAGGATCACCAGGCCGGTATCCGGACGCAGCGCACCGCGGACGCCCTCCGGCGTCGTGAAGGTGACCTCGTTGCCCAGGACCCCGGAGGCGAGCAGGTAGTCGCTGCCGCCGTAGAGGGGCCGTACGGCGACAACATGTTTCTTGCCCGCCGCAACCACAGCGAGGAGCACGGCGCTGAGTGCCGCCATGCCGGTGGCAAAGGCGACCGACTCGGGCGTGCCTTCCAGGACGGCGACGCCTTCTTCGAAGCGTGCCACGGTGGGGTTCCACAGCCGCTGGTAGACGGTGCTTTGGCCTTCGGCATGCGACCCGCCGGTGGCCATGTGCTCGTAGGCCAGGCCGCCGTCGTGCACGGACGGCAGCGGCGCAGTCGTGGACAGATCGATGGGCACCGCGTGCACGCCCAGTTCCGTGAGCCCGTTCCGGCCTGCGTGGACCGCCAGTGAATCTTGTGAAAGCACCCTAACTCCTTACGAATATTCGCCATTGAATTCCGCAAGTATCTGGCAATAATTCGAGCTTTTGTAGAGGTTCTGAATGGAACTGTCGGATTATGCCGTTTATGATGAACGGACAACCCAACAAGGAGGATCCGTGAGCAGCAGTGCGAAGAATGTTCGGCCGGGAGCCAGCGAGCCGCTGGACGCGATCGACGAGCGCCTGCTCGCTGCCCTCGTCGCGGACGCCCGCATCTCGAACAAGCAGCTGGCAGAGCTCGTGGGGATCGCGCCGTCGACCGCGCTGATGCGCACCCGTGCCCTGTCCGAGCGTGGAATCATCGAGGGCTTCGAGGCCAATCTGAGCCTGTCCGCGATCGGGCGCTCAGTCCAGGCGCTCATTGCTGTCCGGCTCCGGGCCCACGACCGCGAGCAGATCGACCGCTTCACAGCCCGGGTGCCCAACCTCCCGGCAGTGCTCTCGACGTTCCACACGTCCGGGTCAGTGGACTACCTGCTGCACATCGCCGTGGCCACCACCGAGGACCTGCGGGACTGGGTGCTGGACAACCTGGCCACCGACCCCGTGGTGGGCCACACCGAGACCACGCTGGTTTTCGACCACATCCAGGGCAACCACGGCCCGCTGCCGTAACAGCGGGCAACGGCGCACTCAGGCCTGCCGGCGCAGCGACGTCCGCAGGGTGACGGCGGCCAGTGCCAGCGCGGCGGCAGCGCACACCGTGACAAAACCGGCGACGGCGCTCTGCAGCCCCACGGCCCCGGCCGCGAGCCCCAGCCCGATCACCGGCAAGGCGCTGCCGAGGTAGGTGATGACGTAGACGGTGCTGATGATCTGGGCATGCCGGGCGGCCTCCACCTTGCCGGCGACGTCGTTGAACACGGTCCGGAAGGCCACCCCCTGCCCCACGCCGGCCGTGATGCTGGCCAGGATGAGCAGCCACGGGCTGCTCCAGGCGGCGGCCGCGGCCATCAGCAGGACGGAAAAGCCCAGGACGGCCAGGCCGGCGGGGACGGCAAAACGCCCCCGGATGGCCAGCAGCTGGCTCAGGGCTGAAGATCCCAAAGTCAGCCCTGCCAGCAGGCCGATCAGTGGCCGCGAGTCGGCGTGCACGATCTGGGCGAAATAGCCCGGTGCGAGCGAGAGGCAAAAGCCGAAGACCGTGAAGCTCAGGAAGCCCACCGAGGAGGCCAGCCAGAAGGCCCCCCGCGCGTCGCTGGAGACCGACGGCCGCCGCGGCGCCAGGACGCGCAGCGGCTGGGGGCCGGCATGCAGGCTGATGGCGGGCCGCGCCTTGAGCAGGTAGAGGGGCACCAGAACTGCGGCGAGGACGAGGGAGTGCACGTAGTACGGCGTCGACGTCGGGCCCGGCAGGAGCGAGAGCATGCCGCCGATCGCGGGGCCCGCAGCAACTCCCCCGGCCGAGGCCAGGAGCGTGAACCGGGACGCCCACTCGGGCCGGCTGGGCAGGAGCTCGCGCAGGGCAGCCGAGCTGGCGCCCGTGGCGAGCGCCACCGCCACACCCTGCAGCGCGCGGCCGGCGCAGAGCGCCACGAGGCTGCTCGCGGTGGCGAAGACAAAGCCGCCGGCCAGACCCACCAGGACGGCCAGTACAAGGGCCGCGCGGCGTCCAATGTGGTCGGACCAGTGACCGGCAAGGACCAGGGTGGCCACCAGCGCAAGGACGTAGGCGGAGAACGCCACCGTGACGTCGAGCGCCGTGATCCCCAGCTTTGCCTGCAGCAGGGGGTAGAGCGGCGTCGCCAGGTTCGCGCCGACGAGCAGCGTGAAGATCACTACTCCGGCCATCACGAGCCGTGCGGTGGTGGAAGCGTCCCAACCCCAGCGGTCAGCTGTGGCCGGGCGCATGCGGAGTTCACTGAAGACTGTCATGTCCGTGCCCTTGCAAAGTGCAGGGCCGGGCTTTCCCTGTTGTGGGGGAACCGCCCGGCCCGGTCGAAGATTGGTACCTACAGAATGCGGCATCAATGATCTTCACGGCCAAGTTTCGTGCCAAAATTGAGCAAAACAGTCAATCTCTGACTGTCGAAGTGAACCGGAGTGATGATTTGAACAGTCTGGACCCGACCGACCTGAAGATCCTGCTGGAACTGATCCGGGATCCGCGGATCCAGATCGGCGAGCTCAGCGATGTCCTGGGCATTGCACGGAACACCGCCCAGTCGCGCGTGCGGCGCATGCTGCGCTCGGGGTTGCTGCACGACGGCGGCCGCGAGATCGACCTGGAGGCGGTGGGATACGACGTCGTCGCGTTCGTGACGATCGAGGTCAACCACCGCGAGCTCGACGGCGTCGTAGGGGCCCTGCGGCTGATCGCCCAGGTCCTGGAAGTCCACGAGATCTCCGGGCGCGGCGACGTATGGTGCCGCGTGGTGGCGACGGACACCCACAACCTCCAGGCGGCACTCCGCTCCATCCTCCGGATCAAGGGAGTCATCCGCACCGAGACTGTGCTGGCGCTGCACACCCATATCCCCTACCGAACCGAGCCGCTGATCAGCCGGCTCGCCCAGGGCAACGCGCTGGCTCCGGGCCGGTCCGCCCCGCGCCGGGCCGGTTCCGCTGAACATCAGGTGAACGAAGGATAATGTCCCGGTGACTATCATCGACAACGCCGTCTACGTTGACGGAATCCGCAGCGCCGAACCGCGGAACCTCGAGCAGACTTTCGAGACCCTCACCGAGCGCGGGGGCATGGCCTGGATCGGTCTCTACCGGCCCACGCCCGACGAAATGGCGGCAGTCGCGGCCGAATTCAACCTGCATGGGCTGGCGGTGGAAGACGCAATTTCTGCCCACCAGCGGCCCAAGCTGGAACGCTACGACGACAACCTGTTCACAGTGCTCCGGCCCGCCAGGTATCTGGACGAGACGGAGACGGTCGAGTTCGGCGAACTGCACGTGTTTACGGGCCGAAACTTCGTGGTGACCGTCCGGCATGCAGAGACGAAAGTGGTGGGCCAGGTCCGGCGGCGGATGGAGAGCCGACCCGATCTGCTGCGCCACGGGCCCGAGGCCGTCCTGTACGCCCTCATGGACCAGGTGGTGGATGACTACGGACCCGTGGTGGCCGGGCTGGAAAACGACATCGACGAGATCGAGGACCAGCTCTTCAGCGGCGACCCGCTGGTCTCGCGGCGGATCTACGAACTCGCCCGGGAAGTCATCCATTTCCAGCGCGCCATCCACCCCCTGCCGGCAATGATGCAGCAGCTCCGGCGGGGCTTCGAAAAGTACCGCGTCGATTCGGAACTGCAGCACAGCCTGCGCGACGTCGAGGACCACGTGGAGCGGCTGATCTCGCGTGCCGATTCGTTCCGTGACCTGCTGCAGAACGCTCTCACGCTCGATGGAACCCTGACCGCCAACCGCCAGAACGAGGCCAGCGCGGAACAAAACGAACAGGTCAAGAAGATCTCCTCCTGGGCCGCGATCTTCTTCGCGCCGACTTTCGTGGCCGGCCTGTACGGGATGAACTTCGACAACATGCCCGAACTGCACTGGTCACTTGGCTACCCAATGGCGATCGGACTCATGGCCGCCACGGCGGGGCTCATGTACGCCATCTTCAAGCGGAAGGGCTGGCTCTAGCCAGATGCGCCGGCCTTAGCTGGACGCGCTGGCTTTAGCTGGATGCCCGGCGGTCCCGGACCTGGACCATGAGCCGCCGGAACGCGAGGATAAAAACGACCTCGATCAGCACCATGAGTCCCAGCAGCAGCCACTTGCCGCTTTCGATGAAGACGATGGCGCCGGTCAAGACCAGGAGGCTTCCCAGCGCGAGGGAGTAGACAGCAAATCCGAGGGCAACCCGGGCGCTGCGGACACCGGTCCGGAAGCCGAAGCCCTGCGGTTCCCCGCCGGGGTAGCCGGCAACCCGGTCCGGGCCAGCGGGCTTGAGCTGGTCGAACTCCTCCCACGGGTCGCGGTCCTGCTCCTTGTTGGTCATGTTCTTATTATCTCGCGGACCGGATCGTCGCGCCGCTGAGACCGATCCGATGTGAGCAACACTTTTCGCCAACGCATCGACGACGGAACGACGGCGGCGGCCCGGACCAATGGTCCGGGCCGCCGCTTCAGTGATGTTCGGGCTAGTCGTCGTGGCGGTGCTCGCCCGAGTCACCGTGCCCGTTGGACTTGCCGTGCCAGTCAGACTTGCCGGTGTGTTCGCCTCCGTGGTCCTCAACGTCGGAACGGTGTACGGAGGCGTTGGCCTGGCCGGCGGCACGGTGCTCTGCGGCGTTCTGGTGTGCCCATCCGCCGTTGCCGTTCGAGGCATGGGACCCATCGGTTTCAGGCGCGTCGGCCGCGTCATCTTCGGAAGCCGCCGGGGCCGCCGGGGCGGGAGCCGCGGGTGCGGGTGCGGCTGGAGACTCCGGGGCCGCCGGGGCGGGAGCCTCAGGTGCCGGTGCGGCTGGAGACTCCGGAGCCGTCGGGGCAGGAGCCTGGGCTGCGGGTCCCTGTTCTTTCGAGCCTTGATCATCGGCGCCCTGATCATCCGCACCCTGATCATTGGCGCCCTGATCTCCCGCACCCTGATCGCCGGCTTCCTGGTCATCCGACTCAGCCGGATCTCCCGGCTCGGCGGATTCCTCGTCGCTGGATTCCCGGCCGTCCGCTCCCGGAGTCTCCGACTCAGCCGGATCTCCCGGCTCGGCGGATTCCTCGTCGCTGGATTCCCGGCCGTCCGCTACTGGCTTCTCCGACTCTGCCGGGTCCCCCGGCTCAGAGCTCGCGGTGCCGGTCGACGTCGTGGTCGACGTCGTTTCAGCCGGAAGATTGCTGGTCGCTGTGGCAGCCGTCGCGCCGGCGCCGCCGGTGACAACGACTGAGGCCACTACTACGGCCTTGCCTGTGGTGCCCAGCGCGCTGAGCCATCCGATGATTCCTGCCATGGGGAATTCCTTTCAAAAGCGGGTAGAGAGACCACTGCCGTCCCCCATCGGCAGCCAGCGCTACACTACCGCCCAGAATCCCCCGTGTTGTGGCCCTTCGACCGCTTCCGCCGCATCCTGATCAAATGCTGAGCAAACACTGAGCCTGCGTTCACTTGCGCGTTGTTTTAGGCGGCGCGGACTTCCACCTCGCCGGCTTCCGCACCGTCGCTGCCGAAGACCAGCTGCCGGTTGGCGATTTTCTCGGTGAAGAACCGGTCGTGGCTGACCACGAGGACTGCCCCGGGGAAATGAAGCAGTGCCCGTTCCATCACCTGGGTGCTGGACATGTCCAGGTGGTTGGTGGGCTCATCCAGGAGCAGCACCGAGGCCCCGGACAGCAGGCACTGCGCCATGGCGACGCGTGCTTTCTGACCGCCGGAGAGGTTCCCGATCTTTTGCTTGAGGTCAGCCTCGGAGAACTGGAACATCGCGAGGAACCTGTTGACGGACTTCTTCGTGGCGCTGAACGCCAGGCTGTCCGGCAGTGCGTTGACCGCGTGCGAGACGGTGTCGGCGTCGTCGAGATCCTCCAGCATCTTGTTGTACGAGACAAAGCCCGGCCCCTTGGCCCAGACCACATCGCCGGAATCCGCCGGTTCCTCGCCGGTCAGCACTTTGAGCAGCGTGGATTTGCCGCTGCCGTTGGAGCCCAGGACCACAATCCTGTTGCCACGGCGGATCTCAAAGCTCAGGTCCTCAAACAACACCTTCTCGCCAAAGGACTTTCCCAGCCCTTCGACCCGGCAGAGAATATCCTTCACGTGCAGGCCGCCATAGATCTCCGTGACGATCTGGTCGACGGGCCGGGGCGTCCGCGCTTTCTTGATCTTGGCCAGCTGGTTCCCCAGCCCGCGGCTGGCGGCCTTAGCGGCCTCGCGGCGGTCAGCGATGCCCTCCGCTTCAAAGGCCAGGAGCTCGGACTCATGGACGAACTGCGCCTCGAGCGTCTTGAGCCGGAACTGCTTCTGGACAACGTACTCGGCGAAGTTTCCCGGGTATTCGTGCAGGTGGAAGTTCTCCACCTCGATGATCCGGGTGACCACGGCATCGAGGAACTTCCGGTCGTGCGAGACCACGATCGCGGCCCCACGGAAGTCGCGGAACCAGCTCTCCAGCCATTCGACGCCGGCGACGTCGAGGTAGTTGGTGGGTTCATCCAGCAGCAAGACGTCCGGACCCTCCAAGAGGATCTTGGCCAGGGCGGCGCGGTTGCGCCACCCGCCGGAGAGTTCGTCAATCGCGCACGCGCGGTGAGCCTCGCTGAACCCCAGCGTGGTCAGGACAGTGTCGATCCGCCGCTTGTAGTCCCATCCGTCGAGACGGTCCATGTCCTCGAACAGCTCGGCCTGGCGGCTGATCAGCCGGTCCAGCTCTGCTTCGGCGGGGTCTGCCGCAATGGCGGCGTCGATGGCCGCCAGCTCGGCCTCGGCAGCCTTGATCTCGACGAAAAGGCCGTCAAGGACCTCGAGGATGGTCGCCTCGCCGTCCAGCTCGGAAAACTGGGAGAAGTACCCCACCCTGGTCCCCTGCTCCACGCTGACCGTTCCGGAATCCGGGGAGACGTGGTCCAGGATGAGCTTGAGGATGGAGGTTTTCCCGGAGCCGTTCTTGCCGATCAGGCCGACCCGGTCCCCGGCTTCGAGGCGGAAGAACGCCTCGCGGAGGATCTGTGTGTTCTCGAAACGGACAGCGACGTCGTGGAGCCGGATCAGGCTCACTGCTGCGCGAGCCGGTTGCGGACGATTTCGCTGACAGCCTTGCCGTCAAAACGTCCGGCCACCGTGGCGGTGACAGGCTTCATCACTGCCCCCAGCTGACGCATGGAAAGCTCGACGCCGTCGGCCTTCAGGGCCGTGATTGTCTCGTCCACGATCGACTCGACCTCGGCTGCAGTGAGCGGCTTGGGCAGGTAGGCCTCGATCACCTCTGCCTCGGCGATTTCGGCGGCGGCACGCTCGGCTTCACCGGCTTCGGTGTAGATGCGGGCCGTGTCGCGGCGCTTCGCGGCTTCCTTTTGCAAAAGGGCTGTCACCTGCGCGTCGTCCAGCACGATGGGCGTCTTGCCGGACTTCTCGCGGGTTTCGATCTCGCCCAGGACATTGCGCACAGTGGTGAGGGCTACCTTGTTGCGGTCCTTCATGTGGCTCACGACGTCGGCGTGCAGGCGTTCTTTCAGGGTGGTCATAGTTCTCCTCGTGTTACTACCAAGGCTAGCGGCAGAACCCGTTGGCACCGATCGCCGAGATAATCCGCTGGGCGTCCTCATCCGAAACCGCCGGGACGTCCCCGCCGCTGAACTCCGCCTTTGCAGCGGCGATGAGCTGTTCGGCCGGCGACAGCCCCAAGAGGCGGCCGCACAGGCCGCGGGCCTTGTCGACTGCCTGGTCGCTTTGCAGGCGGGGGTTGATCCTGGCGAGCGCGGCCAGAAGCGCTTCCTTCTGGGCCGGGTTCGGTGTGGGAAGCGACGCCGACAGGCCAGCGGACGGGGTCCCGGCCGACGGCCCGGGGTTCGGGGAGGCAGGATCCGGCGAGGTAGAGCAAGAGGCAGTCAGTAGTAGCGTCAGCACGCCAAGCGCGATCGCGGTGGTCTTCATGGATAGTGGCCCTGTCTGCACTCTGGATGTCTGCACTCGATGTCAGCTGCGGATTCGCCGGCTTAGCCATCCTGGTTCTCGCCACCCAGATTGCTGCGTCGGCGCGGCCACGGCGCCGATCACGTATGTACTCACGATCTCATGAAACCCCTCCCCCCTTCGTACCGAAAGGCCGGTGCCACAGTGCCCTTGGGCTGTTCCAAATACCCAAGGAAGGGCGTAGCGTGACCCTCGTCACATTTGGTTGAGGAATCGCATCGGCCCTTCGCTCCGAAAGAGGGAACCCCCATGGATCGCCGGACATTTCTCACTGCTGTGTTGGCTGCCCCGGCCGCGGCCGGGACGAGTTTCGCAGCCTCGGGACCGGTCCCGGCCCCGTTCGCACCTTCGACTACCCACGCGGCTTTATCCTCACCCCGGGCCCTCAAGGGCGCAGCTCACGGCGGTGACGATGCGCTGGCATTGAGACAGATCCGAAGTCTGAACGCCAGCTGGTACTACTCCTGGGGATCGGCGTATACGGTCACTACGAGCCCGGCCTTTGTCCCGATGGTCTGGAGCGCCAATGCCTTAATCCAAAAGGACGCCCTCGGCGACGTGGCCAGACAACTTCCAGCGACAAGGACCAAACACCTACTCGCATTCAACGAGCCGGACCACCCAGGCCAGTCCAACATGTCAGTCGATGAGGCCATCCGGCTGTGGCCCCACCTTCAGTCCACGGGCCTGCGGCTGGGATCCCCCGCCACCGTCGGCGTCAGGAGCCCGTGGCTGGAACAGTTCATGGCCCGGGCGAGGCAGGCGAACCTTCGCGTCGACTTCATGACAATGCACTCCTATACGCCGCCGAACCCGGAGAGCTTCCTCGCGAAGGTCCTGTACTTGCATTACAGGTATGGACGTCCGATCTGGGTAACGGAATTTGCTGTGGCCGACTGGTCGGCATCCCCCGCACGGCCGTCCAGGTACACTACCCGGGAGGTCGGGTATTTCATGCAGGCTGCGGTCGCCGGCATGCGCCTGATGCCCTTCGTCGAACGGTTTGCGTGGAAATCCCGGGAACCCTCAGACCCCGCCATGGGCCCGTCCGCTCTCTTCAAAACGAACGGCCAGCTGACATCAATCGGGAGGCTTTACGCCTCACTTTGATGTCCCCAGCCCAGGAAGTGGCGGCTACTTGCCGGAGCTGTCCTGCTCATCCTTACGGGTGGGAAGCACGAGGAGGGCGTCACCGACGGCTCGCTCCGCGCCGCCGGAAGGGGTGTTCAGGACCGTTCCTCCGGCAACGGCCGTTGTTGATCCGCCGCCGTCGAGGTTGATCGCTTGAACCATGCCAAGTGACGAGGCGACGTCGGCCTCTTCCTTCAGGCTCAGACCCAGCGAGGCGGTAGAGCGGCCGTCAGCGGTCACCAGCAAGGTTTTCCCCTGGGCATCAGTGCCGGCGAAAGTCCGCGGGTTCCGTTTGTGGACCCAGCCGTAGTAGAAGCTGTTCCCGTCGTGGGGGTGGACCATGCCGTCACGCTTGGCAGTGACGTGTTCCTGACCATCCTTGACCAGCAGCGGACCGCCATTGACCACGCTGGTGGACTTGTCTGTCCGGAGAGTCTTTCCGTCCTGGCCAAGCAGGCCGGTGCCGATTTTCAGCGTGGCGCCCAGCGGGGCCAGTGCGCGGAGCCGTGCTGTGTCGGTCCCGGTGGCCTGGACGGTGTGACCACCGGCAGGCACGGCCATGCCGCGCGTCTCGGCGACTGAAGTGACGATGTTGTGGCTGTCCACCGCCACTTCCACGCCCGGACCAGCCGGGGTGGAGGTTCCGAATTCGGGAGTGAACGTCACGAGCTCGTTGGCATTGGTGCAGGTGACGTCGTGGAGTGCGAGCGGGGTGGGCAGGTCGTTGGCTCCGCCGCAATTGCGGATCAGGCCCGGGACACGGTCGATGCCGTCCAAGGTCGCCTCACCGGACGCGGAGGAGACGGAACCGGCCCAGGTCAGCCGCTTGATGCTGGTGCTGTTCTTGTTGCCGTCAATGACCAGGGCCGGTCGGTCTGCGATGGGTTCACTAAGGGTCTGGCCATCATAGACACCCACTCCGGCCGGGTCACCCTCGGCGCCAGCCGCCGGGTCGAAGACGAAGTAGCCTGCGTTAACCGCAGCGATGGCGCGCGCGTCCCTAGCCAGCTCGCTGGTGGTCTCCCGCTTCTCCAGATCCGGGCCGAACGTGGCGGACAGCTGGCCATAGTATTTCTCCGGATCGATGGTGATGACCTCAAGCTTCCACGGCCCGCGGTCCTTCGCGCTTGTGCCCACATCCCCGTCCCAGCCGGTATAGATCACTGAGGAGGCTAGCCCGGCCGCCTTGATCCGCGCGACAACCGCGTCTCCGTCGGCCTTGGTGGCGAGGTGACCGGCGCGGACCCGGTACCCAAGGTCGCCGCCGGCGTCGGCCAGCTGCGGGGACTGGACATGTTCGATGCGGGCGTCGACTCCGTTCGCCTTGAGTTTCTCGGCGACGCGCTCCGCGGTGGCCTGGCTGGAGAGTGCCGAGGCAGGCGCGTCAGGATCCGGTGAATCGGAAGGGATGGCCACTTCGGCTGTCCATAAGAATGAAGAGTCCGAGGCGCCGCGGCTGATCCTCGTCAGGGTGACGCCCGGCGCGAGCGTCGTCAATGTCCGGTTTTCCGGCAGGACAGCGGCGCCAAGGTTGAGGTGTGGGCCCTGATTGGCCCGGGTGTCTACACTCTGGCCGTTGTCCGCCAGAGTAGGTCCCACGGGGCTGAGGAACGCAAAACAGCCCGTGAGAACCAGGGCGGCGGTCAGGGCGCTGCGGTGCTTTGGTGAGGCTTTCATGCGTCCACCGTAGACAAGCGGGCAGGCGGAATCCGCCCATTCCATCCGCGGTTGGCCACCTGTTGGCCGAATCTTGGCGGCCCGTTCACGGCCGCCGTGGTCGACTGCGGGCACAGAGAGCACGCCGCATCGGCCTCGTCGCCTGCCATTGTCCGGGCCCCGGCTTAGGCTGGTCGCATGCCGCCAACGCCTGCCCCTGCTCCGATTCCGGTTGAAGTCATCCTCCACCCAAGTCCGGCCGAGTGGTGGCAGATTGTTGCTGCCCTTGCACCGGTGGCGGTCCTCATAGCGGCAGCCGTCGGAGCGTTCATGGCCTGGCAGACGCTCCGCCAGAAGGCCACTGCGGACGACCGGGCCGAGTGGTGGAAACGGACGCAATGGGCACTTGACCGCGCTCTGGATGAGGAACAGGACATCAAGGCCTTGGGGCTGGCAACGCTGGGTGTGCTTGCCCGCAGCGAGTTGGCCCGGAACGAGGAACTCGAACTCTTGGACATCGCATGGAAGTCCGTGAACGGGCCTGGGGACATTACCGACCACGTCCCGGCGAAAGTTTTCTCTCCGACCGCCTCGCAGCACCGGGTTCAGGTCGCCGCCGCCAGGCTGCGCTGGACTCTGGATGAGCGCCTTGGACGGCCAGCACCAGCCCGGACCAAGGCCCTTGCCCAGGAGGAGCTCTAGCCGCTCCCAGCCCTGTCAGGCATCCAAGTCGAGGACCAGGATGGTGGCCGCGCAGACGCATTGGGCGCCGCATTCGGGGCACAGGTAACCGGCCGCGTCCTGGTCGTCCGCCCAGAAGGCAGGAATGGTGGCCACTTGAGCGAATCCGGCCCGTTCCAACATCCTCAGAGAAGATTGCTGCGGATCGGCTGAAACCCATGACGCGGACACTACATAGCGGCAGCCGGAAGCCTTCAGAAAGTCGATGCTGGCCGCGAGCATGTCCGTGCCGAGGCCCATGCCGCGGGCTGTCGGAGCGACGACAATGGATTTCAGTTCACCGACCCCGTGCACGTCCCAGCCGGCCTCGATGCCGGCACGGCTGAGCCGGTCGCGCAGCGCATCGACGCTTTCCCGGCCCAGGACGCGGGCCGTGGCTGCGCCAAGCAGTTGGCCTGGGCGGTTTCGGGCCCGGACGAGGACTCCGCGGCGGCCCCCCGTGAGCTCGGCCAGGTCACTTGGGCGGACGAATCCAGAGCCGAGGGATTCGTTCAAGAGGGCTGCCGTTTCGGTGGCCACGGCGGGCCCAGGGGCGCCTACATGCAGGTTGACGTTCGACGCCGTCGGGGTCCTGGTCGCAGTGATTGTCATGTTGCTCCTTGGTTGACGGGTGGCCGCGCACCGTGGCGGCGTCTGGGGCAGGCAACACTGCCCCGGACGGCCCGGTAGCACTGCCGGGGCGTTCTGCGGCTGTTGCGGCTATGAATATTCCAGGCTGAGCAGCATCGTCTTGAGCTGAGCATAACGTCCGGTTGCCATCCAGGCTTTCGCGGCGGCCGGTGACGGAAAGGCCTGCTCGGACGGCGAATCGGTGAGGACGACGTATGCGTTCATGATCCTGTCGGGCAGTGCGATCTGGTTGGAACCCGAAGAGTCGATTGTTGCCAGGAATTCCTTGGCATTCCGGACATCCATGAAGTAGTAGTAGCTGCCGTCCAGATACTGGTCATAGGCGAAACCGAACTCACCGGCCTCCCCCACGGTGTTGGTGATGCCTGACACCGGGCTGTGGTCCAAGACGGTCCGTTGGACCGGGGCGACGGCGCCGTCGCCGTACTTGCCGCTGTAAACCCGGGCCAGAACTGCGCCGGACGCGTCCTTGACGGTCGCTTCGAAGGAGATCTTCTGCTCTTCGGCGTTGTTCACCGGACCGGGCTTGACCGTGACGGACCAGTCGGCCATGTAGGTGAAGGAAATGTGGCCGTCCGGGAACGTGAATGTCTCCATAGGCGCAGATTGGCGGGTCTCCGGTGCCTGCGTCTGAGGCGGCGCGCCCGTCTCACTGGCAGCCGGCGCCGAGGCGGCGGTTGACGCGGTTGTGGCTGTCGCGGAGGGCGACGGCTCCACGGTGGCTGCCGACTCAAGCAACTGCGTGGCGTTCGGCTCCGTGCCCGCCTGAGGAACGGCACACGCCGAGGCAGTGAGCAGGAGGCTCGTCAGGGTAGCGGCGGCCATGAGGCCTGTGAGCTGTCTGTGGTTCCGGATCATCGTCACTCTCCCCCAAGAGTACGGAAGCTGCCGGCAATGGCCGCGGCTTTGCCGCAAACCTAACATGCGAAGCCGCTCCGGAGCCCGCTTTCCGGAGAAAGTTCTTTGCCATATTCGGCCGCAAGGCTGACACGCGACCCTAAGCATGCTTATGGTAGTGGTGCGCGAACGGATGGCCTGCAGCCGCGGGCCGCATGGCAGAGGGTCCTTGGGGGACCCTCTTCGTGTATCCGGGGAACCGAGGGACCCAAGCCGCACGCATGGTGCCCCTGAAGATCACTGGCAGAAAGTCCGCGAATGGGATCCGGGCAACGTGGAGGCTCTTAAGAACGGCACCAGAGAATCCCCGAAATCGGTGGAGCTAAGGAGATTCGAACTCCTGACCTCTTCGATGCGAACGAAGCGCTCTACCAACTGAGCTATAGCCCCGAAGCAACGCCGGTCCTGAGGGAACGGCGTTGCCGGTGTCCCTAGGCTACAAACTATCCGCGTTGTTTTCCAGCCAGCCCCGGAATGTCTCGTTGCCGTGTCGTGCGTCCGGTACCAAATTCAGCCCCTCGCGAAGGTAGCGGCCCATCGGCCCGGGCAACGGCAGGCGCACCAGTTGGCCCTTCACGCCCCTGGCCCGCTTCCATTCACGGGCAAAGTCGGCCATGTCCTTGGACTCGGGACCGCCGAAGTCCAGCACCCGGTGCGGCGGGCCCGCCGCTGGAACCGGTGCCGGCTCCAGCGCGGCCTCCAGGAGCATCCCAGCCACGTCAGCCGGCGACGCGGGCTGGAACCGGCTGCCCCGCACCACGGGGATGATCCGAATTCTGGAGCCGGCGCCGAACATCATCGCCAGCAACGAATGAAACTGGGTGGCGCGGAGCACCACAGTCTGAAGCCCGGACAGCTCGTAAACCTGTTCTTTCGCAGCCTTCGACCGGTAGAAAGCTGCGCTGCTGCGATCGCAGTTCACGATGGACAGCATGACGGCCCTGGCCGTCCCGGCATCCTGGGCGGCGGCCAGAAGGCGTGCGCCGCCGTCGGCGAAGTTCTTCCGCGCCTTCCCGGAGCGTCCCTCCAGGCAGTCAATCACGACGTCGGCGCCCCCCACGGCGGTCGCCACGCCTTCGCCCGTCGTCACGTCCGCGCGGAAGTATTCCGCTCCCCCGACCCGGCCGGAGGCGCCTGCGGGCGGCGGGTTGCGGCTCAGGACCGCCACGGAGTGTCCTGCGTCGACGGCCTGCCGCACTACCTCGCGGCCCACTTGCCCTGTTCCGCCGGCCACGCAGATCCTTGTCATGACCCGAGGCTACCGCAACCAACCGTGGCGGCTACGCTTCGGGGAAAGGAAAACCCCGGGCAGCCATCGGTGGCTGCCCGGGGTGAAAACTTTTCAGAGGGACCGGATCAGGCGCGGCGCCGCTGGAGGACATCGTCCAGGTTGCTCAGGGCGCTCTGGGCCTTGCTGAGCTGCTTTGTCTCGGAATCCTCTGCGGTCCGCGGATCGGACGCGGCCGGCCGCGCGGAGGCCTGCTTGAGCGAGGGCTTCCCCAGGGCTTTCGGCGCCTCGGGGAGGTCGAGGGGCATGGGGGCCGCCCGCTCGGCCTTCGGCGCTTCGACGTACGTGGGCCTGGGAACGTCGACTGGCTCCCAGCTGGAATCCGCAGCAGTTGCCACCGTTTCGGCTGCCACAGCGGCCGAGGTATCCCCCGAGGCTGCGGCCTCGGCGAGGGCGGCCTGGCGGAGCTCCAGCGCGGTCAGCGGCCTGGGAGCAGGTTTCTGTTCCTGGGTTGAGGGGCCCGCTTCGGCGTCGAAGAGAGGGCTTTCCGGCCGTGCGCCGGGACTCTCAGCAGGCCGGGAGGGGGTTTGCTCGGGCCGTGAAGACCGGGCGGTGGTACGTTGCGGGCCGCCCATTGCTGCGCGGAAGGCGGCGTTCATTTTTCGCCGGCGGTCACGGACAGCGAGACGGCGGAGCATGGCCACGGCGGCGACAGCGCCCAGCAGGGCCGTCACCGGCAGCCAGCCGGACCCCAACCCGAAAAGTCGAAGGGCCCCGGACACGACCCCCGTGAGCAGGAACATCAGGCCGGCCATCGCAAGCACCAGCCGCCCCCACCGAATCTTGAAGGCCGGAGAAGCACCGGCAATAGGCGTCGCCACTCCGGGCGCGCCAGTACTGACCCGGCTACCAGCGAAGCCGCTGGCCGGTTCTGCGCGCTGGGTGCTGATCATGGGTTTCTCCTGCTGCGCCGCCATTTTCATAACCTTCCCCGCATGTGGATCTGCTGGTTCCATGTCAATGACGTCCGCCAGGAATTCGCCCGCAGGCTGCAGCTGGTGGCGCCCGTTCCGGAGAACGTAAGGCGCCACCCACACGATCCAGAGCGCAACAGCAATGACAAGTATCACAGAGCTGCTAAGAGGGAAGTCCACACTCAAAACCGTATGAGGTATATGGGGTACTGCCCCGCATTGTCAGGGGTGTGTCGCGGGCGTGGCGGCGGCTGGGCTCCGGCCGGGCGTCGTGGCTGGTCAGACGGCACTCACGGGCTCAGGCCTGGCGGGTTCTCAGCCACCGTGCGAGCAAGCCTTCCGGCACTTCCTCAGCCGTGAGTGCGAACGTACGGTGATCGGCCCATTCGCCGTTGATATGCAGGAATCTGGGCCGGTATCCCTCGTCCCGGAACCCGAGTTTCTCCACCACCCTCAGGCTCGGGGCATTCTCCGGCCTGATGTTGATCTCCATGCGGTGCAGGCCGAGGGTGCCGAAGCAATAATCCGTTGCCATGGCCACGGCGGTGGGGGCTATCCCGTGGCCAGCCCGTCCCTTGTCGACCCAGTAGCCAAGGGTCGCCATCATGGCCGAACCCCACACGATCGAGGAGACAGTCAGCTGCCCTACGATCACCGGCGCTTGGTGGCCCGGCGTCCATTCGGCGATCACGAAGGGCAGGGCCGTGGCCTGCGCAGCCTGGACCTTGAGTGAGCGGACCATTTGCCGGTAGTCCGGCAGCCCACCGCCGGGCACCGGGTTTGATGCCTCCCAGGGGGCCAGCCACTCGCAGTTACGGGACCGAAGTTCTGTCCACTCCCTGCGGTCCCGGTACCGGATCGGGCGCAACACGATGTCGCCACTCTCCAGAGTCACCGGCCAGTTGAAGCTGCCCCCCACGGGAGTTACTTGGTGAGGCTGGGGGCCAGGCTGGACGCGAAGCCAGGCAGCCATTCGCGCAGGCCCGGGCCAAGGTCATCGCTGTCGCAGGCGAGCTGGACACATGCCTTGAGGTAGCTGAGCTTGTCGCCGGTGTCGTAGCGGCGGCCGCGGAAGACCACGCCGTATACGCCGTAGCCCTCGCCGGTGCCGGCCGCGAGTTCCTGCAGCGCGTCCGTGAGCTGAATTTCTCCGCCACGTCCGGGCGCGGTGCGCTCAAGCACTTCAAAGACGGCCGGGTGCAAGACATAGCGGCCAATCACGGCCAGGTTGGACGGGGCGTCCTCGACGTCCGGCTTCTCCACGAGCTGGTTGATGCGGACGTAGTCCTCACCGCCGATCGCCTCGATGTCGGCGCAGCCGTATGCACTGATCTGGGACGGATCCACCTCGATCAGTGCGACCACGGACCCGCCGGTCTTGGCCTGGACCTCGATCATGGTGCTGAGGAGTTCGTCGCGGGCGTCAATGAGGTCATCGCCCAGGAGGACGGCGAACGGCTCCTGCCCGACGTGCTGCTTGGCCCGGAGGACGGCGTGGCCAAGGCCCATGGGATCGCCCTGGCGGACGTAGTGGATGTCACCGAGGTTGCTGGCGGCCTGGATGGACTCGAGCTTGGCCGTGTCGCCCTTCGCCTTCAAGGTGGACTCCAGCGCCGGCACGCGGTCGAAGTGGTCCTCCAACGCCCGCTTGTTACGGCCGGTGATCATCAGGATGTCGTTCAGGCCGACGTTCACGGCCTCCTCAACGACGTACTGGATAGCCGGTTTGTCAACGACGGGGAGCATTTCCTTGGGCATGGCCTTAGTAGCCGGAAGAAACCTAGTACCAAGGCCCGCGGCGGGAATGACGGCCTTGCGAACGGAAGCGTTGGGTGTATTCACTCGACTAATCTAACGGAGGGACCAATCATTGCGTAATTCTTAATCGAACCGCCGGCGGACCTTCCCCCCGGCCGTCGTGGCCGCAATAGGCAGAGGACGGGCCAGCATGGCGTCAAAAGACCAAATACGCTCCAGCCACCGGGCGAAGCGTTCCGAACTCCCGGTGGCCGAGCTTGATGCCGCCGCGGTGGGCATCGCCCGCCATGGGCTCCAGTGGGCCTCGGCGCTGGCCGGCGGCCGCCGGGGCACCTTCGCGGCCTACCTCGGCGTGGGCACCGAACCGCCCACACTGCCGCTGTTGACGGCCCTGACCGACGCCGGACACAGGGTGCTGCTTCCGGTGTGCGAGCCCAACCTTGGGCTCAGCTGGGTCTATTGGACCCCGCAGTCAGTGTTTGTCCGGAGCAGCTTCGCCCCCATCCAGGAACCTGTCGGCGAGCGCCACGGCACCGCCGTCATGCGCGCCGCTACCGCAATCATCCTTCCGGCCACCGCCCTGGACTTCTCCGGCAACCGCATCGGGCAAGGCGGCGGCTATTACGACAAGTTCCTTGCCGCCCTGTCCGCCCTGTCCCTTTCATCCGGGGAGGCGGCCGGCGAGGCGTCCGACGCCGCGGCGCTGCCGACTGCCGCCGTCGTCTATGACACGGAGGTGCTGCCCGCGGACAGTATCCCCGCCGAGTCGTTCGACCGTAAGGTCGACGCGGCGCTGACCCCGGGCGGAATCATCCGGCTCGGCTGATACCGGCCCGGTGGATGGGGGTTCAAGTCAGGGTGATAGAATTGGCACTCAGGCCCTGCGACTGCTAAGCACGGACCCCGCCGGTAACCATCCCGGCAGCGGTCACGACTCGACAGCACGGGACCTGCTCGTTTGTCCCAGAGTGAGGATTTCCAGTGCCCACGTATGCATACGCCTGCAAGGACTGCAGCCACGCCTTCGAGATCGTGCAGTCGTTCAGCGACAACTCCCTGACGTCCTGCCCCGAGTGCCAGGGCACGCTGCGCAAGAAGTTCAACAGCGTCGGCGTCGTGTTCAAGGGCTCCGGGTTCTACCGGAACGATTCCCGCGACACCAAGGGCAGCACGGTTTCCGCTGCTCCTGCAGCACCTGCGGCCACCCCCGCACCGGCTCCGGCCCCCGCGGCGTAAAAGGCCCACCGGACCGACGCCGCTGCCGTCGGGTCCCCCTCAGGCTAGGCCTGCCTCATCGCTTGGACGCCTGCGAATTTGTCCACATAGGCCACTTCGAGGCTCTCGCCGCCCTCCGCGGGTCCGTAGCGTGGCGGCATGGCCCTTTCCCTCAGTCCGCTGTCCCCTTCGTCGTTCTGTTTGCCCTTCGCGACGTGGGGCGGGTTTCCCTACGCGGCTTCGCCCGGGATTTTTTCCACACGGTCGCGGCGACGGCCCGCCGAGGACTCCGCACGCTGGAACCGCACCGGGATCCGCGCTGCCCGCCTTCCGTCGGCCACGTTGTCCACGGCCGGCCGCTCCAGTCGGAGCCGGAACGGCCCCGGCAAGCCCCGCAGTCAGCAACCGCCTCGCGGCCGTCCGTCGCGGCGCCGCCTGCGCAGCTGGCTGAACCGGAATCGGCGGCTCTTTGCCTCGCTCCTGTTCTGCATCCCCGCCGGCCTTACGGTTCAGCAACTCACCCCCGCGCCCGCCGAAACTGTTGTTGCTTTCGCCGCGGCGTCGGATCTTCCCGCGGGGAAGACCCTGGGACCCGGCGACGTCAACCGGATCAGCGTGCCGCCCGGCATCGTGCCTGCCGGCAGCCCCGGCAGCGAGACCGCGTTCGAGGGAAAACAGCTGGCTGCGCCGCTGCGGAAGGGCCAACTCCTCACAGACGCCCAGGTCCTCGGCCCGGGCCTGCTCGCCGGAACCCCGCCCGGCTCCGCTGCGGTGCCGCTGAGAATGGCTGACCCTGCCTCGATCCAGCTGGTCTCCCCCGGACAGCTCGTCAACGTGGTGCTCACCGGTGGCAACGGCTTTGAACAATCCGCCGAAAGCCAAATCCTCGCTGTTGCCGTCCCGGTGCTCTGGACATCCGCGCAGGGCGGCAGCGCCGGACCGTGGCCAGCCAGCACGGAGGCTGAGGGGCTGGTGGTCGTAGCGGCGTCGGCAGACCAGGCGCGAAGGCTGGCGGGCGCTTCTACCCAGGGCAAGCTGTTCTTCGTGCTCGTGGCGGCCGCGCCGGGCTAGGGCCGTTGCGTCCTTACCCCCAGTGCGGCGGCTTCTGTTCCTGGAGCCATGCGTCGTGATCGTAGTTGTCAGGCTGGTCGCCCCAGCGGCGGGGATCGTCTTCCGCCGCCTTGTTCGGCAGCACGCCGTCGGGGACCGTGGCCTGCGCCTCGGCACGGCGGGCCGTTTCCTTGGCCGCTTCCTGCTCCGCGCCGGTTTCGGTCACTTCGCCCGGCTTCGGCCCGGAGGTGCCCCTCGCGTCGCCCTGGTTATCGCCGGTGTTGTTCTGGATGTTGCTGTCCGCTTTCATGCCGCCGGCCTCCTTACTGCCTGTACTGTCTGCTGTTGCTGTTGCCGGCCCCTGGCGGTGTTCCTGCGCCGAAGACTCGTGGCCGCCGAATGTGCGCTCCGCGAACTCGGCAGCCAGGTGGTTTTCCGCGGCGCGCGCCTCGTCAATTGCCAGGTGCTCGATGTCGTCATCGAAGAACCCGTGCGATGTCAGCAGCCGGCTCGACACGGCAGGCTTCTCCAACCCGAGGTAGCCGCCAATCCGGTCAGCGCAGGCCGAGGGGTCGGTGAAGACCTCTATGGTCCATAGTGGCATGTAACGCCAGCCAAGCCGCTCCAGAAGTTGCGGCCGCAGCCTGCTCCGTTCCCGGACGCTCATCCGCCGGTAGTGGCCGGTCCCGTCTGACTCGATCGCCACCGGACGGGGAATTTCCGCGTCGTCCCTGCCGATCGTGGTCATCGGGTCGGCGGCGGCCACCATGTTCAGGACGCCGTCGTACTGGTGCCACACCCGTGCCCCGCGGGCCCGGAGCCGGTCGCCAAGGTCGGCCACGAGCGGATCGGCGCCGAGCGCCTGTTCGCTGGCCGCGGCCCGGGACGCGGGACTGCCGAGGTCGGTATTGCCCGCGATCTCACGGTCCAGCAGTTCGTAGAAGTCCACGGCGCCATGGCTGAGGCGGCTGACGTCGAGGTCTTCGGGACGGAAGCAACTGAGCACGTGCAGGGACCGGCGTGCCCGCGTCATCGCCAGGGCGAATTTGGCGCGTCCCCCGTCGGCGGAGAGCGGGCCGAGGCTGTGGAGGGTGCGCCCGTGCGGTGTACGGCCATAGCCCGGGGAGAAAATGACGTGGTCGCGGACCAGGCCCTGGGCCCGTTCCAGATCCACTACGCGGAAGGACTCCTCCCCCGCCGTGAAGAAGCTGCCGAGCATGGGGTAGTTGGGCAGCTGCGCCCTGATGGCCTCGCCGATCCGGGCGGCGTGGCGAAGGCTGCCGGTCACCACAGCCAGCGAGGTCCGCGGCCGGAGCCGGGCATGCTCGAAGACGAGTTCCACCGCGCGGTTCACCTCGGCGACCACCGATTCAACGCCGTCGTGGTCCGCGCTGGGCAGCCCGGTGCCGTCGGGGAGGTATTCCACGCTGAGGGAGCGGTCAAGGCCCGTGGCGGCTTGTCCTTCGGGGAGCCGGGTGAGTTCTCCGGCGTAGAAACCCTTGCTGAGCTGGCGCACCAGGTCTTCATCGACCGCGCGGTAAACGGTCCTCAGGTTCCGGACGGGAAGCACGGCAGCGAGTGCCGCGTATGAGCTCTCAACGCCTTGGGAAGAGGTCTCCCCCACGGCGAGCCGCTCGACACCGACGGTGAAGGTTCGGGGGCTGGCGATCTGTTCGTCGCCGAAGGCGATCACCTGCCGGGACCTTGCGATGGCCGGAAGGACCGCCTGCAGCGAGGTCGTCTCCGCGTCAAGGATCACCACGGCGTCGAAGGTCTGATCGATCGGCAGGAGACCGGTCATGAGGTAGGGGCTGACGGACCAGACGGGTACGAGTGTGGGCAGCAGTTCCTGCGCCTGGCCGCCCAGGGCTGCCAGGGTGACCCGGCCGTCCTTCAGCAGGCTGCGCAGCAGCTCGGCCTGGCGGGGGTACTCGGCGATGGCAGTGCGCCAGCTTTCGGACAGGTTCCACCGCAGCCGGGCAGCGCCGCTGGCGATGTGGGCGTTGTCCGCGAGACGGTACTCGGCCTCGAGCTGGCGCAGGGCGTCGCCGTCGGACATGGCGAGGTAGTCATCGCCGCTGATCATGGCTTCCAGGGCCGACTGCCACCAGGCCAGCTCCAGTTCGGCGGTCACCGATCCCTCCGGAACCTCGCGCTCGGCGAGGTCTGCGAGGAGCTCGCCCAGGCCGTGCTCGCGCATGCTCTCGACAAGCAGGGTACGTTCGGGCAGGGTTTCCAGGGTCGCGGTGTCGGCGACCAGCCGCTGCACGCGGGCCAGGAGTTCCGCGTAGGGCGCGCGGTCCAGATCGCCGCCGGCGGCAGTGTGCTTGACCGCCTGGCCGAGTTCGTCCAGTTCCGCTGCCAGCTCGCGGTACAGGCCGGTGATTTCGCCGAGCCCGGACGGCACGGCAGGGTGCCGCTGCGTCGTGGCGTAGCCGGACCAGGCGGCGCGCTGCTCCTGGACGAGGAGCAGGGAACTGTGCAGGTCCGCGATGTGCACACCGGGCCGGACGTATTCCTTCGCCACCCTGCGCAGGCGGGAGCGCTGCATGGACGGCATCTCGATCCCCCGCTCCCGGCGCCAGGCGGAGGACGCCGTGGCGGAGATCAGGTCGTGGACGGGCCGGTCAAAGATGTCGGGAGTGAATTTATCGAGGCTTTCGCGCACGGCCACCAGCAGTTCGATCTGCTCGCCCCATTCGGCGAACGTTCCGCCGAGGCGGATCTCTGCGTGTTCGGCCACTGCCTCCATGCGGCCGCGCAGCAGAGGCAGTTTCTCCGCCACGGTCCTGGCAACGCTCTGCGCTTCCTGGGTCTCCTTGCGCGTGAGCAGGCGCGCGCCGTGCCAGGGGCTGGTGGTTGACGTGCGGCTGAAGCCGCCAAGCTCGGCGGCGCGGCGGAGTCGACCAGCGAGTTCCTCGCGGTCCCGGATGTTGTCCAGGACGCTGCGCTTGAGCCGGACGGTTGTGGACGGCGCCGGCTGGATGGAGGTCAGCTCTGCCAGCGACTGCATGGCCTCATACGGCGAGCAGCCCCAGCGGGCCCGGACATTGTGCAGCGAAGCGACATGGTCCATCAGGGCGTGGCGGTGCCCGGTCAGCGTTGTGTGCAGGTTGCTCAGTTGCGGCTCGAGCGATTTCTCGTTGCGGACGATCGCCCGGACCAGCTGGCCCTTGAGCTGCAGCGGGCTGGCGTTGCCGGTCAGCTGCAAGAGCACCGAATCCAGGCCGAGGCCCTCCAGCTGGGCGGAGATCTCGGCCAGGCTGGCCCGCCTGTCGCCCACAACCAGGACGGACTTGCCCCCGTCCACCAGTGCGCCGATGGTGTTGATGACGGTCTGCGTCTGGCCGGTTCCCGGCGGGCTGCTGACCACCAGCGAGTCGCCCGCCCGGACGGCGTCGACGACATACTGCTGGTCCGTGTCGGCGTCGAGCAGCAAAAGCTCCTCGGCGGGGTCCCGCTCATCCGTGCTGGGGAAGCGGCCGGGCTCAAGGACGGGCACCTCCACCCGTTCACCGGAACCGGACCGCGCCAGTGCGGTGACGAGGGGGTTGTTCTCGTTGATCCACGGATCGTCCAGGTTGCCGGAGAGGTCGGCAAACGTGGAGACGAGCAGATTGTGCTCGACCTCGCCGCCGTGAATCGGCTGGACCAGGGTGCCCAGGCGGTCCAGGACGGGCTGGGGGTCGTACCGGGCCGTGCTGTAGGCCATCCGGGTCACCGCGTTGACGTCAAAGACGATGCCGTGGACCGACTTGAGGTGCCGGACCAGCGCCGGGTTGATCTGTGCCTGTTCGGTCAACTGCAGTTCGTAATCGTCCTCGCCGGGCCGCACCGTCAGAGAGATGGCCGTGAGCATGACCGGGGCCGAGATCCGTTGCGGCTTGCCCCCGACGGCGGACGTCCAGACCACCGTGCCGGCGGAGAAATACCCGGCGTCGATGCCGCGGTCGTTGGCGAGTTCGAAGATCTTGGAGCGCAGGTTGCGCGATGCGCGGGCCGCCACAATGTACTGCTGCCGGTCGCGGATCAGCGTGGAGAGCCGGGTCCGCCGGCCTGCCATCAGCTGGGCAAGCCCTGACGGATGGGCGTTTGTCAGGTCAATCGAGCCTTCGGGCGTCTTGGTAAAACGCAGCATGGTGTCTGCTCCGGTGACGGGTTTGAGCCCCGACAGCCATTTCCTGAACTCCTCGGAGCCCTCGGGGTGGCCTTGACCAACTGACACTGCTGCCTTCTTTTCTGTGCTCGACTTCTCTGGGCCGGACCGTGGCGGGCTCGACTCTAGCGCGTTCGTCGCATCAACGCTCGTCTGTGTCGCGTCCGCGCTTTCCCAGGCCACGTAGTGTGTGCTCGCGGTTGTCTGGCTCGCGCGGGACGCCTTGGACCATACCGGCATGCTTTCGAGGGTAGCCCGAATCCTCCGCACGTGCGGGGCCGCAACACTGGGGCGGCCAAAATTCAGCCCGAATTGCCAGGAATAGCCCGAATTGCCAGCAACAAAATGAAATGGCCGGCCTCGAAAGGCCGGCCATTCACATTGCTATTCCCACTCGATGGTTCCCGGCGGCTTGCTGGTCACGTCCAGCACCACGCGGTTCACGCCGTCCACCTCGTTGGTGATCCGGTTGGAAATCCGGGCCAGGAGGTCGTAGGGCAGCCGCGACCAGTCGGCGGTCATGGCGTCCTCGGAGGACACCGGACGCAGCACGATCGGGTGTCCGTAGGTGCGGCCGTCGCCTTGGACGCCCACGCTGCGGACGTCCGCCAGCAGCACCACGGGCATCTGCCAGACTTCGCTGTCCAGTCCGGCCGCGGTCAGCTCGGCACGGGCGATCGCGTCGGCCTTGCGGAGCAGGTCCAGGCGTTCCTTGGTGACGTCGCCGACGATCCTGATGCCCAGGCCGGGGCCGGGGAAGGGCTGGCGGCCGACGATTTCCTGCGGCAGGCCGAGCTGAGCACCGACCGCGCGGACCTCGTCCTTGAACAGGGCGCGCAGCGGTTCCACGAGTTCGAACTGCAGGTCCTCGGGCAGCCCGCCCACGTTGTGGTGGCTCTTGATGTTCGCCGCACCTTCGCCGCCGCCGGATTCGACGACGTCGGGGTACAGGGTTCCCTGGACCAGGAACTTGATCTTTTCACCGTGCGCAGCTGCCTCGGCGATGATCGCCAGTTCGGCTTCCTCGAACGCACGGATGAATTCGCGGCCGATGATCTTGCGCTTCGTCTCCGGATCGCTGACGCCGGCGAGGGCGCTCAGGAAGCGCTCCTGCTCGTTGGCGACGTAGAGCTTGACGCCTGTGGCGGCCACGAAGTCACGTTCGACCTGTTCGGCCTCGCCCTCGCGCAGCAGTCCGTGGTCCACGAAGACGCAGGTCAGCTGGTCGCCGACGGCGCGCTGGACGAGGGCGGCGGCCACTGCGGAGTCGACGCCGCCGGAGAGGCCGCAGATGACCCGGGCGTCGCCGATCTGCTCGCGGATGCGGTCGACCTGCTCCTCCAGGATGTTGCCTGCGGTCCAGTTCGGTTCCAGCTTGGCGCCCTTGAACAGGAAGTTCTCCAGGACCTGCTGGCCGTAGGCCGAGTGCTTGACCTCGGGGTGCCACTGGACGCCGTAGAGGCACTTCTCTTCGTTGGCGAAGGCTGCCACCTCGGCGCCGGCCGTCGTCGCGAGGACCTCAAAGCCTTCGGGGGCTTCGTGGACGGAGTCGCCGTGGCTCATCCAGGTGCTCTGGTGCTGGGGCATGCCGGCCAGGATGGAGCGGCCCTCGCCGAGGGTGGTGGTCTCGGTGGCGCCGTATTCGCGGAGCCCCGTCTGGGCCACCTTGCCGCCGAGGGCGTTGGCCATGGCCTGGAAGCCGTAGCAGATGCCAAAGACCGGGACACCGGCTTCGAAGAGGTCGGCACCGACGCTGGGGGCGCCGTCGGCGTAGACGCTCGCGGGGCCGCCGGAGAGGATGATCGCGGCGGGGTTCTTGGCCAGCAGCTGCTCGGTGCTGTACGTATGCGGAACCACTTCCGAATACACATTCGCTTCCCGGACGCGGCGGGCAATCAGCTGCGCGTACTGGGCACCGTAGTCAACAACCAGAACCGGCCTGTGGGACGTCTGGGATGAAGTGGGAGTAGTCACCCCACTAGACTACTTTGCGCCGCTGCCCGCCCGCACATTGAGAAGCCGGCGCAGGCCCCGAATCGGGGGTGAGGTAAGCGATCTCACACGCCCGACTGCGGCAGTCGCCGTCGTACGGTCCCCTGCCCCTGCCGCTGGGGCTCAGTAGCGCTGGGGCGCCTGCGGGTTGGCCGCGAGTTCGGCCTCGACCTCGGCGTGGAACTTCTTCTCGACGAAGAAGGACAGGAACGGTACGACGCCGCCCAGGGCCATGACCACCAGCTTGGCGAACGGCCAGCGCATGAGGGACCACAGCCGGAAGTTGGAGATCAGGTACACGACGTACATCCAGCCGTGCACAATCAGGACCGTGACGGAGAGGTTGACGCCGCCGATCACTCCTGCCGGTTCGGCGTCGGCGAATCCGAAACCGAACGGCTGGCCGGTGAGGGCGTTGGTGCCGCCGGCGAAGAGGTACTGCCCGAAGCCGTACCGGGCGACCAGCTCGGCGCACAGCAGGAGCAGCATGGAGCCTGTCAGGTAGGCAAGAACCTTGTAGAACTTCAGGGCGGACCGGATTTGGGCCTCGGTGCCGCCGAAGCGGCGCTTCTTGCCGGCTGTCCCGGTGCCGTTGGTTGACTGCGGCTGGATGGCGGGCTGGGGCTCGATCATGATTGCACTCTCGGGTCTGAGGGGTAGGGGGCTGTGGGGTGCGGGTCTGCGGGATTCGGGTCTGCGGGTGTTGGGTCTGCGGGCGAGCCGGAGGCGGGCTCTTCGGCGGCGTCACCGGGGTCGGGGCTGGCCGCTTCCCCGGCCAGTTCCTCGTCGAGCGCGTCTTCGAGGTCCCGGCGGTAGTCATCCTTGACGAGCCGCCACCAGATGAACAACGCGAAGCCGGCAAAGACCACCCATTCCACGGAGTAGAAGAGGTTCAGCCAGTTGACCTGCTGGGCGGGCGGCTGCGGGCCGATCCGGAGGGGCTTGACGTCGCCGCCAGCGGCCAGGGGCCCGACGTCGGTCCCGCCGGACAGCTCGGTTGTCGCGGCGACAAAGCCGGGGTAGCTGCTGACGTTCCAGTCGTTGATGAGCTCGGCGACCGAGACGGCGCTGGCGCGGCCGGGTCCGGGATCGGTTTGCGGCAGCGGGGACTCGGACGGCAACAGCCGCCCGGTCAGTTCGATGGTGCCCGACGGCGGCGCCACGGCGTCCGAAGGATTCGCAACCCAGCCGCGCGCGACCGGAATCCAGGTCTGCGGCGTGGCCCCGCCGCCCACCAGGGCCGGGGCGCCCTTGACGGCGAACGCGGAGACAATCCAGTAGCCTTTCGCCCCGTCGTTGAGGCGGCCGGGCACCAGGACCTGCTTCTGGGGGTCGTAGCTGCCGGTGGCGGAGACCATCTGGTCGGCGACTGATCCGGGGAAGAAGCCGCCCGGCTGCAGGACCGAGATGAGCTGGCGCGTTTCCTCCGTGGTGGTGGAGACCGGGGCTTCAGACTGCGTCGAACGGCCAAACTGCCACTGGCTGAGCAGCACAAACACCCCGGAAATGGCGATCGCGAACACGAGTCCTGCGATCCAGCGGGGTTTGAGGGCAGTTTTCAGCACCTCTTAACCGTACTTCGTCCCCGTGTAGAACAGCGAAACGGGCCAAATCAGAGTGGGCAGCCGGGTCCTCACTTTTTCAGTGGTCGAAGAACACCAGGCTGGAATTGATGAGTTCTGCGATCACTTCGGCGTCGTAGGCACGGCGCAGCGACTCGCGGAAGGACTCCTTCGACAGGGAGCGAGCCAGCGTCGCGAGCACTTCAAGGTGGTCCGAAAAAGAGCTGGCCGGGGTGGCGATGAGCAGGATCACGGTGGCCGGACCGTCCGCCGCGCCAAAGTCCAGCGCCCTGCCGTACTTGGTGATGCCGACCGCGATGGAGGTCTGGGAGACGAGCTCGCTGCGGGCGTGCGGCAGTCCGACGCCGCCGGGCAGGCCGGTGGCGAGCTGGTGTTCCCTGGCGTTGACCTGCTTGAGGAAGCCCTCAAGATCGGCAATCCGTCCGGCCGCATGCATGCGTTCCGCGAGCTGGGAAGTGGCGTCGAGCTTGTCCGCGGCGTCCATTTCCAGGATCACCATGTCCGGTGTGGTGAGCTCGGCGTCGTACCGGTCCAGTGGTTCCGCCAAGAGATGTCCCTTCGAAGTGGCGTCAGAGCACGCCGGCCGGCAGTCCAATGACTAACGATGTAGTCCGCACCGCCGGCCCGCGCTGAGGCTCAGCGCAGGGGCACGATGTCCTCGACGCCCAGCCGTGCGGCATCGGCGGATTCGTCGTCCGGCTGCTGCTGGCTCAGGCGCTCGGCATCGACCCGGGCCAGATAGTGCTTGATTTCGCCCTCGCGCTGCGCATCACTCCAACCGAGAACGTCTCCGATCAGTTTAGCGACTACCGGAGCGGCGGACACACCCCGGTCCCACGCCTCAATCGAAATGCGGGTGCGGCGGGTCAGGACGTCCTGGACATGGCGGGCGCCCTCATGGGTGGCAGCGTAGACGGCTTCGGCGGCCAGGTAGTCGTCCGCGCCGGGCAGCGGCTCGGCCAGTTCCGGGTTGCCGGCGATCAGCGCCAGCACCTCCGGGGCCATGGCGCCGTAACGGTTGAGCAGGTGTTCGATCCGGGCGACGTGGACGCCGGTCTCCTCTGCCATCCGGTTCCGCTGGTTCCACGCGGCCTTGAAGCCGCTCGCCCCCAGCAGCGGAATGGACTCGGTGCAGCTGGCCGGGACGCGCTCGTCCATGCTGCGCGTTGCCTCGTCGACGGCGTCCTTGGCCATGACCCGGTAGGTGGTCCATTTTCCGCCGGCCACCACCACGAGTCCCGGCACCGGGTGGGCAACAACGTGCTCCCGGGAGAGCTTCGCGGTGGAATCGTTTTCCCCGGCGAGCAGCGGACGCAGCCCCGCGTAGACGCCCTCGACATCCTCGCGGGTCAGGGGGCGCTTGAGGACCTTGTTGACGTGCTCCAGCAGGTAGTCAATGTCCTTGCTGGACGCCGCCGGGTGGGCCTTGTCGAGGTGCCAGTCGGTGTCCGTGGTCCCGATGATCCAGTGCCGGCCCCACGGGATGACGAACAGCACGGATTTCTCGGTCCGCAGGATCAGTCCCACGGTGGACTGGAWSCGGTCSCGSGGCACCACSAGGTGGATACCCTTGGAGGCGCGCACCTTGAGCTGCCCGCGGTCCGTCACCATGGCCTGGGTCTCGTCGGTCCAGACTCCGGTGGCGTTGATGACCTGCTTGGCCCGGATGTTGAAACTCGAGCCGTCCTCGTGATTGACCACCTTGGCGCCGACCACACGCTCGCCTTCGCGCAGGAAGTCGACCACAGCCATCTGGTTGACCGCGTGGGCGCCGTAGTGCGCCGCGGTCCGCACGAGGTTGGCGACGTACTTGGCGTCGTCCACTTGACCGTCGTAGTAGCGGATCGAGCCGACGAAGGCGTCGTCCTTGAGGCTGGGGGCGGCGCGCAGGGTTCCGCGCCGGGTCAGGTGCTTGTGGAAGGGAACGCCGCGGCTGTGCCCGCCGGTGATGGACATCGCGTCGTAGAGCGCGATGCCGGCGCCGATGTAGGGCCGTTCCAGGAACGGTTTGTGCAGCGGGTACAGGAACGGGACGGGACGGGCCAGGTGCGGTGCCAGCACGGAGAGGATGAGGCCGCGCTCGTGCAGGGCCTCTTTGACCAGGCCGAAGTCGAGCATTTCGAGGTACCGGAGGCCGCCGTGGATGAGCTTCGAGGAACGCGACGACGTTCCCGCGGCCCAGTCGTTGGCCTCCACGATGCCTACGCTGAGCCCGCGGGTGACCGCGTCCAGGGCAGCGCCGGCGCCCACGATGCCGCCGCCCACGATCAGGATGTCGAGCTCTTTACCCGGGGCTGTGCTGCCCCTGAGCACAGAGATTGATGCCTCGCGTTCGGCAGGCCCCAGGGCACCTCCGGCCACGGCTGAACCGCCGGGAAAACTGTTCATGTCACGCCTCCATCCGGGTCAAACCTCGTTAGGGCACCAGACTACGTCCAAGTCCCCCGGATGGGCAGGGCCAAACAACGCCCAACTGGGGTTCAGTTGCCGGCGTACGGCGAGACGACGACGTCGACGCGCTGGAATTCCTTCAGGTCCGAATAGCCGGTGGTTGCCATTGAACGGCGCAGCGCACCGATCAGGTTGGAGGTGCCGTTCGTGTGGTGGCCCGGTCCGAACAGGACCTCCTCGAGCGGCCCGACCGTACCCACGTTGACCCTGTCGCCGCGGGGCAGTTCGAGGTGGTGGGCTTCCTGCCCCCAGTGCCAGCCCTTGCCGGGCGCCTCGTCGGCGCGGGCCAGGGCGCTGCCCAGCATCACGGCGTCGGCGCCCATGGCGATGGCCTTGACGATGTCACCGGAGGATCCCATGCCGCCGTCGGCGATCACGTGGACGTAGCGTCCGCCGGACTCGTCCATGTAGTCSCGGCGGGCSGCGGCRACRTCGGAGATGGCGGAGGCCATCGGCGAGTGGATGCCCAGGGCGCGGCGSGTGGTGGTGGTYGCKCCGCCGCCGAAGCCGACCAGGACGCCGGCGGCGCCGGTGCGCATCAGGTGCAGGGCCGGGGTGTAGCCGGCCGCCCCGCCGACGATCACGGGGACGTCGAGTTCGTAGATGAACTGCTTGAGGTTCAGCGGCTCGTGGTCCTTGGAGACGTGCTCTGCCGAGACGGTGGTGCCGCGGATGACGAAGATGTCCACGCCGGCGGCCACCACGGTTTTGTAGTGTTCCTGCGTGCGCTGGGGTGTCAGAGAGCCGGCCACGGTGACGCCGGCGGCGCGGATTTCGGCGAGGCGGGAGGTGATCAGGTCGGGCTGGATCGGTGCCTGGTAGAGCTCCTGCATGCGCCGGGTGACGGCGGGGCTGTTGGTCTCGTCCGCGAGGCCTGCGATCTCTTCCAGCACTGACTGCGGGTTCTCGTACCGGGTCCACAGGCCCTCGAGGTCGAGCACACCGAGTCCGCCGAGGCGGCCCAGAGCGATGACGGTTTCCGGCGACATGGCCGAATCCATCGGCGCCGCGATGACCGGCATGTCGAACTTGTAGGCATCGATCTGCCAGGAGACGGAGACGTCCTTGGGGTCACGGGTACGTCGGTTGGGGACGATCGCAATGTCATCCAGGGAGTAGGCACGACGCCCACGCTTGCCTCGGCCAATCTCAATCTCGTAAGTCACTGCTCTAGGTTATCCCAGCAGACGCGGGGCGCCGCTTCGACGTACTGTGGCGTCATGCTTTGGCGACACGGACAGCGCTGGATTTTCGAGGGACACGTTGCCGGGATCGGCACCCGATCGGGCCTGCGCGCGGTGGTGGGCCTGTGGATGCGGTCCCCGTTTGGGCCCTTCACCGATGCGATGGTCCAGCTGCCGTCGGGCCACCGGATCCTGCTCGCTCCAAGTGTCGAGGCCGGCGACTTCATCGGCGCGGTCTACAACTTCGACGAAACCCGCATCCTGCCCGTGGCCTCCGCCTGTGAGGCCGGGCAGCTCGCCGTCGACGCCGGTCCGCTGCGGATCCGTGCCCGGCTCGGGTCCCGCACCCGGCTCGGTGCCGTGGCCCGGCGGCTCCCCCGGGCCCTGGCGGTGGATCCGCGCTGGCTGCGCGCGGTCAGCCCCGTGGCGGCCCTCATAGTCCCCGGCGCGCGCACCGCAGGCACGGCCAAGGGCGGCCGGCGGGAGTATTACGGGGTCACCGATCTGCACCGGATCGACGCCGCCGCCGTCAGCTGGGAGGGCGACGACGCCGGACCGCTCGCCGCCGTCCGGCCCGCCGTCGGCTTCGGCTTCAGCAGTGTCCCGCCCGAACCCAGCCTGGCCCGCGTGCGGACCACCATCGAGGGAGCCCCGCTCACTCCCCGCTGACGTTCTCGGCGTCCGGGACGCTCAGCTGGGACTCGAACATCCGGAAGTAGCGGCCGCGGAGCGCCACGAGTTCCTTGTGGGTGCCCTGTTCGACGATGCGGCCGTCCTCCAGCATGTAGACGACGTCAGCCTTCTCGATCGTGGCGAGCCGGTGGCTGATGGCGATGATGGTGCTGCTGCGGTCGGCGAAAAGCCGGGTGAAGATCCGGTGCTCCGCCAGAGCATCGATGGCCGACGTCGGCTCGTCCATCACCATGAACGTGGCGCCGCGGTAGAAGTTCCGCGCCATTGCCAGGCGCTGCCACTGGCCGCCGGACAGGCCGGACCCCTTCCGGCCGCGCGGATCCTCCATCCAGTTGCTGACGTGGTTGTCCAGGCCGTTGGGCAGCTTGTTGAGGAATTCCAGGGCCTCGGCATCCGCGGCGGAACGGCGGATCCGTCCGTCGTCGCGCGGCGAATCGACGTCGCCGAAGAAAATGTTCTCCGCCGCGGTGGCGAATTCGTATTTCAGGAACTCCTGGCTGAGCACCGCCAGGTGCCGGTGCCAGGACGTGACGTCGACGGCGGCGAGGTCCATGCCGTCGAGCATCACCTGCCCGGAATCGGGACGGTACAACCCGGCCAGGATACGGATCAGGGTGGACTTGCCGGCGCCGTTCTCCCCCACGATCGCGATGTGCTGGCCCTGCCTGATGGTCATTGAAATACCCCGGATCACTTCCAGTTCGCTGCCGGTGTAGGTGAAACGGATGTCGCGCAGTTCCACCGTCTCCGGCGCCCGCAGCAGGGGCGGCGCGTGGTCCGACTTCACGGGCAGCGCCATGAACAGCTCGTAGTCCTTGAGGTTGGCCAGGTCCTCATCGATCGAGCTGAGCGAGGAGACGAGGTTGTTGGCGGTGGACAGGGCGCGGCTGACGATCTGCTGGACATAGAGGAACTGCCCCACCGGCTGGGCCCGGGCGATGATCTGGCCCACCACCCAGATCAGCGAGACCACCTCGGCGCCGTATTGCAGGGCATCGGCCGCGAGCTGCCTGGGAATGTAACGTTTCTGGAAGTCCAGCCGGCGCTTTTCGTCGGCGTCGCGCAGCCGGGACCGCAGTCCCATCAGGTGGCCGACGATCCCGTAGAGCCGCATCTCTGCGATGTGCTGCGGGCGCAGGAGGTTGGTCTCGATCATCCTGCGCTGCCTGCGCGAATCGACCTGGGTGTTCCAGTGCGCGATCTGTTCGCGGGAGAGCTTGAACTGCAGGTAGACGCTGGGCACGATCGCCACCAGGACGATCACGGCGATCCACCAGCTGACCAGCAGCAGCGCGCCGATGGCCAGGAACACGGACACCAGCTGGGTGAAGATGGCCGCGATCCGGTCCAGCACCCGGGCATAGGAGTCGGAGAAGCGTTTGGCCCGGTCGTACAGGTCCACGGTCTCCTTGTCGTCGTAGCGCCAGAAGTCCAGGGTCAGGAAGCGCTCGTACATGAGGTCCCCGACGATCGCGCCGACCCGGAAGCTCATCAGCTGCTGGATGTAGCGGTCCAGGCTGCTGAACGATCCCCAAAAGAGCCCGAGTACCGCGGTGATGATGACGTAGATGATGGCCTGGCTGCCGGCGGCGGCGTTGCCCGCGTAGGCGGCGGCCAGGGACGTGGTGGTCAGCGCGGCAAAGTACGTCGTGACCAGCGGCAGGACGGCCGAGATCAGCGAGCCGAGGACCTTCATGACGACGGCGGCCGGCGAGGCGCGGAAGCTCACGCGCAGAACCTGGGCCACGGCCCGGGCGTAGGGCCTGAGCGCGAGCTTGCGTTTGGGCTCGCGTGCCGGCAGGAGTTCGGACATGCCTCCAGCCTAGTTCCGGGATCCGGAGCCGGCGCGGGCAGTGCCCCGCCGGAACGGCCCGGCATTGGCGCGGGAACCGGCCGCACCCGGAACCGGGTGAGTCCGGAAACGGGTGAGCCCGCCGAAACTGTGGTTTCAGCGGGCTCACCCGGTTCACGCCGTGGCGGTCTTAGCGCGAMCCGTAGTTCGGGGCTTCGACCGTCATCTGGATGTCGTGCGGGTGCGATTCCTTGAGCCCGGCGGCGGTGATGCGGACGAACTTGCCGCGTGCCTTCAGCTCGGGGATTGTCGGGGCTCCGGTGTAGAACATGGTCTGGCGGAGGCCGCCGACCAGCTGGTACGCCACGGACGACAGCGGCCCGCGGTAGGCGACCCGGCCCTCGATGCCTTCGGGGATGAGTTTGTCATCGCCGGAGACGTCGGCCTGGAAATAGCGGTCCTTGGAGTAGGAGGTGTTCTTGCCGCGGGTCTGCATGGCGCCCAGGGAGCCCATGCCGCGGTAGCTCTTGAACTGTTTGCCGTTGACGAAGATCAGGTCGCCCGGGGATTCGTCGCAACCGGCCAGGAGGGAGCCGAGCATCACGGTGTCGGCGCCGGCGACGAGCGCCTTGCCGATGTCGCCGGAGTACTGCAGGCCGCCGTCGGCGATCAGCGGAACGCCGGCCGGGATGGCCGCCTTCGCGGACTCGTAGATGGCGGTGATCTGCGGGACGCCGACGCCTGCCACCACGCGGGTGGTGCAGATGGACCCGGGACCGACGCCGACCTTGATGCCGTCGGCACCGGCGTCGATCAGGGCCTGGGCGCCCTCGCGGGTGGCGGCCTGGCCGCCGATGATGTCCACGTGCGCGGCTACGGGATCGGATTTGAGCCGGCGGATCATCTCCAGCACGCCCTGGGAGTGGCCGTTGGCGGTGTCCACGAACAGGGCGTCCACGCCGGCGTCGATGAGCGTCATGGCACGCTCCCAGCCGTCGCCGAAGAAGCCGATCGCGGCGCCAACGCGCAGGCGCCCTTCCTCGTCTTTGGTGGCGAGCGGGTACTGCTCGGCCTTGGTGAAGTCCTTGGTGGTGATCAGGCCCTTGAGCCGGCCCTGCTCGTCAACGAGCGGGAGCTTTTCGATCTTGTTCGTGGCCAGCTTGTGCGAGGCTTCCTCGCGGCTGATGCCGACGTGTCCTGTGACGAGCGGCATCTTGGTCATGACGTCGCTGACCAGCCGGAGCGGGAAGTCGGATTCGGGCACGAAGCGGGTGTCGCGGTTGGTGACAATACCCAGGAGCCTGTTGCCTTCGTCCACGACCGGAAGGCCGGAGACGCGGTAGCGGGCGCAGATCTCGTCCAGCTCGGCGAGCGTGGCCTCGGGGCCGATGGTCAGCGGGTTGGTGATCATGCCGGATTCGCTGCGCTTGACCCGGTCCACCTGATCGGCCTGGTCGGCGATGGAGAGGTTGCGGTGCACGACGCCGAGGCCGCCCTGGCGTGCCATGGCGATGGCCATGCGGGACTCCGTGACGGTGTCCATCGCGGCCGAAAGCAGCGGAGTCTGGACGGTGATGCGCTTGGAGATGCGCGAGGACGTGTCCGCCTCCGAGGGGATCACGTCGGTGTGGCCTGGCAGGAGCAGGACGTCGTCGTAGGTCAGGCCGATGAGGGCGAAGGGATTGTGTTCGGGCTCGGTCATGAGTGCGCCTCTTACCTTGGGTTACGGGGTTCACGGGTAGGGGTTGCAACTGATGACCAGCCCGTCATTACGGGTCTGGCCTGTGCAGAAGGTCATGCAGAAGTGTTGAATAAATAGTAGAACCTTGGCGGCGATAGCCATATTCCGGGGCGGTAATGTGGGCGCGAATGTGAGCAGTCCCATGCCCGCGAGGCTCCGCCGGGAGCGCCGGGGCCTATTTCCAGCCGGTGGCGGCGAGCAGCCGTTTTTCGAACATGGGGATCATGGTCTGCACGTATGTCTTGGTCAGGTGGTTGTCGTCCTTGTAGACGTACACGTTGCCGACCACCGCGGGGCAGGTCCCGTCGGCGCAGATGAAATCGCTCATGTCCATGAGGGACAGCCGGGGCACCTGGCCGCGGTAGGCATCCAGTGGCGAGGACCCCGCAAGCGATTCCTGCACCGGCACTTTGCACTCGGTGGCGTCCTTGCCGTTCTTCTGGACGCACTCGGGCATGTTGACATTGAAGCGGGGGTTGTCGCGGATGCCCACCACGTCCATGCCGGCGTCGGTGAAGGGTTTGATGCCCTCCAGGTATTGCGGCACTTCGGTCTCGAACGGCGCATCCTTGTGCGTCAGGGACGCCACCGTGAACACGGCGTCGGGGCGGTGGTCCAGGACGTACTGCGTGCTGGCGCTGTTGAAGGCGTTGCAGTCAGCGTCCCGTTCCAGGGACTCCCCGCCGAAGCGGCAGTTGCCCTTCAGGAGCGTGACCACTTCCCAGTCGTGGCTCTTCGCGATGGGTCCGAGCGCCGCCATGTACTGCTGGGCGTGCGAGTCACCGAGCACCACGATCCGCTTCTTGACCTTGTCCGGCTTGTTGTTCTGCAGGCAGCCCTGCAGCAGCGGGTCGCTGGTGGTGTTTTCGTCCGTGCACAGGCCATCGATGTCGGCCCACTCATTCTTCATCGCGGCCGGCGCGGGGATGATCTTCGCCTCCGGCGTGGGCTTGCCGGCGTTTTCCGGCGCCAGGGCGGCAGCGCCGGGGGTCAGCTCCCTGGGCTGGGAGGCCGCCTCCGCCTCGTCGGCGACGAGTTGGCTCTGCCACACCGAGACCGGACCCGCCATCAAGGCACCGCAGGCGGCAATCACGACGGCGGTGCGCCAGGCGCGCCGCTTCGGCCAGTGCCACTCGCGCAGCGGCTTCTCGACAAAGCGCGTGGTGAGCACTGCCAGGACAAGGGATGCGGCCACGATGCACAGCCCCTGGAACAGGTTTGGCGCCGTGATGCCCGCCCCCGCGAGGGCCAAGACCAGCAGCGGCCAGTGCCAAAGGTAGAGCGCATAGGAGTTGTCCCCCAGTGCCACCAGGGGCTTCCAGGTCAGGAAGCGGTCGACGCCGAAGCGGCTGCCGCTCTGACCGGCGGTGATGATCGCGGCGGCGGCCAGCGTGGGCCACAGCGCGATGAATCCGGGGAACGAACGGTCCACGGTCAGCAGGAGCCCGCAGGAGAGCATGGCCACCAGGCCGGCCCAGCCCAGCACCACGCGCAGCATCCTGCCCGGCTTCAGGTAAGGCAGGGCGAGGGCAAGCAGCGAGCCGAGGGCAAACTCCCAGAGCCGGGCGCCGGTATCGAAGTAGGCGTGGGCCTGGTTGGTGGCGGTCTGCTGGATCGAGTAGGCCAGGGACCCTGCGAAGATGGCGCCGAAGGCCGCGGCCAGCAGCGAGCGGTAACGCAGCAGGACATGGACCTGGCCGGTCCGGCGCAGCCGACGGAGCAGGCCGGCAAGAAGTGCCATGCCGGCGAACACGAGCGGCCAGAGCACGAACACCTGGCCCTGGATCGAGAGCGACCAGAAGTGCTGCAGCGGGCTCGCGCCGGAGTGGTCCTGGGCGTAGTAATCCACGGCGCTGTCGGCCAGGAGCCAGTTCTGCCGGTACAGCAGGGAGGCCCAGGCCTGGTCCAGGACGTCGGGCCAGCGGCTCTGCGGCAGGATGGCCCAGGTGCCGGCGAGGACGCCGAGAACCACCACGACGACGGCGGGCAGGAGGCGCTTGAGCAGATGCAGCCAGTGGTGCAGCAGCCGGAGCGGCGCACCACTTTCGACCTTCCGCGTGAAGCTGAGCGTCATCAGGAATGCCGAAATGAGCAGGAAGATGTCCACGCCGCCGGAGACCCGGCCCAGCCACACGTGGTAGGTGACGACCATGAGCACCGCGAGGGCGCGCAGGCCCTGGACCTCGGGACGGTAACTTGTTTTCCGGCTCGTCCGTGAACCCGCATCCGCTGTTGGCGGGGTGGCTGTGGTTCGCGAGATCGACACTAGTAACCCTTCAGGCCGGCTTCTAAAACATCAATGTTACCGAAACGTAACTTTCTTGGCCAATTGCCGGATGCCCCTCGGAAGCCCTCCATAGGCTCTGCTAAGTGATCGTGCAGCTGCGCATTTGTGTCCCCGGTGAGTTGTCCGGAGTTGTTGTCGAAAGTTGAACAAGTCACGTCGGCGTCTCGGAGGTCGCGCTGGCCAATGGTGCATCCGTGTTGCCGCCCGGGGACGTGGTCCAAGTCCTGCTGGCGCGCGAATCCGTGGAGGCGCTGGTGGAGAAGCTCCACGTCCTCGATGTCCAGCAGCAGGGATCGATTTCGGTCCTCGAGCCTGACCTGGTGCTCTCGGACCGGTCCGACCGGGCGGAGGCGGAGGCACCCGGCGAGGGCGCGGACGCTGTGACCTGGGACGAGGTGTCCCGGCAGACCGGCGAAGATTCGCGCCTGACGTGGACTTTTCTCCTTGTTGGTCCTGGCGACCCAGCTGGCGGCCATCGGCATCGTGACGAACTAGACGATTGCGATCGTCGGTGCCATGGCCGTGGGCCCGGAGTTCGGGCCGCTGGCTGCGCTGGCCGTGGCCGTGGTCCGGCGCCAGCGCACGCTCGGACGCGACGCGGCGCTGGCCCTCAGTGTCGGCTTCCAGCCGGCGCTCGGCCGCGCTGATCGGAGTTTTCATGTCGGTCACCACGGTGCCGGCGGCCGGGTTTGTGGCCGTGGCTCTGGTCCTGGGCGAGTATCAAAAGGCGGCCGGCTCCGCGCTCCAGCTTTTCCTGAACCTTGTGGGAATCGTGGTGGCCGCCGTCGGGGTCCTGGTTTTTTATCGTCTTGTGACCAAGCGGCTGCCGCCGGATGCCGCAATGCGGCTGCGGCTCACGGCCGACCGCTCACGGCACTGACGGCCGGCTGGGTGCCCGCAGCCGGCCGGGAAGGACAGCCGCGGCCCCTACCCGGCCTTCCAGCCGGTTGCTGCCATGAACTCGGTCTCGAAGTCCGGGGCGAGGCTCTCCATGTAGGTCCGGGTGACATGGTTGTCATCCTTGTAGACCATCACGTTGCCGATGACGGCCGGGCAGACATCGTCCTGGCAGAAGTACCGGCTGAAGTCGAGGAACTTAGTGGCAGGCAACTGCGCGGCCACGGCAGCGTCGGGCGAAGCGGCCTGATAGTTCTCGGCAGTGGTCGATCCGCAGGCGGCGTAGTTGTCGGGATTCTTCTCGAGGCACGCGGGGACGGCCTCGTGCATGCGCGGGGTGTCCCGCAGCGCGACGACGGGGATGCCGGCGTCGTTGATGGACTTGATCGGCGGAACCCACCCCGGGTCCATGAACTCGGTGTTGCTCGGCTCCGGGTCAGTCCGGGTGCTGGTTGTTACCACGACATCCGGCTTCATCTCGAGCACCTTCTTCAGCGTGTCCTTGTTGAAGTCCAGGCAGCCGTCCGAGAGCCCGTTGGCCGGGCCCACCGTCACCGGGCAGTAGCCCTTGGTGATGGCCTCCACCCGCCAGCCGTACTTCTCGGCCATCGCCAGGATGGGGGTCGCCCACACGTGGGCATGGGAGTTGCCGATGATCAGGACGGTCTTGGCGGCATGTTCCTTGCCGTTGTTGCAGACGTTCGTGAGTTCCTTCTCATCCGCGGTGCAGCCGCCCGCGTACTGGGGCCATTCTTCCGCGGCCGTGGCCAGGGTGGGAAGCAGCGGGGCGGATTTGTCAGAGCCGTCGACGTAGCCGGGGTCCAGGGACCGGGCACCGGGATTGTTGGCCCAGGCCTGGCTCGAGGCGGCCGCCATGGCGTAATTGATCTGGAGCTGCCAGCCGGCGAGCGGCACGGCGGCGATTGTCACGGCCGCTGCGATGGCCACGCCGGCCCGACGCCGGCGCACCTCCGGCCACTTCCATTCCCGCCAGGGTTTCTCGACGAAGCGGGTGGTGAGATATGCGAGAACCAGCGAAACGGCGACGATGACGGCGCCCGCGATCGGGCCCGCGTGGTCCCTGTCCGTCGCGGCCAGCGCGATGACCAGGACCGGCCAGTGCCACAGGTACAGGGCGTAGGAGATATCGCCCAGCCTGACGAGGGGCTTGGAGCTGAGGATCCGGTCGACGCCGAGCTTGCTGCCGGACTGGGCGGCGGCGATGACACACGCTGCGGCCAGAGTGGGCCAGAGTGCCACGTAGCCGGGGAAGGAGGCCTGGACATTCAGGAGGATGCCGCAGCTGAGCATGGCCACAATACCCAGCCAGCCAAGTGCCAGCCGCCAGCCCCGGGACAACCGCATGGAGGGAAGGGCCAAAGCCACGAGGGTGCCGAGGGCAAACTCCCACAGCCGTGCCCAGGTGTCGAAGTACGCCTCGGTCTGGCTCGCCTGGGTGAAGACAATTGAGTAGGCAAGAGAAGCCAGGAAAACGACGGCGAATATGTAGCACAGCAGCACGCGGTAGCGGAGCTTGAAGCGCCTGGCGAGGAGCGCCGCCCCTGCGAAGATGAGCGGCCAGAGGATGAAGATCTGCCCCTGGATCGAGAGGGACCAGAAGTGCTGGAAGGGGCTGGCCTGGCTGTGGTCCGAGGCGTAGTAGTTCGTGGCCTGGGATTGCAGGAGCCAGTTCTCGGCGTAGAACAGGGAGGCCCAGCCCTGGTTGATGACTTCCAGCCAGCGGGTCCGGGGCAGGAAGAGGATGCTCGCGGCGAGTACGGCCACCAGGACGGTGACGGCAGCCGGGACGAGGCGCCGGAACAGGTGCAGCCAATGTTTGAGGAGGGCCATGGGGCGGCCCTGCTCGTAGCGGCCGACGAACTGCAGCGTCATGAGGAACGCCGAGATCAAAAGGAATACGTCCACGCCACCGGAGACCCGGCCGAGCCAGATGTGGTAGCTCATGACCATCAGGACGGCCAGGGACCGGAGCCCTTGGATTTCGGGCCTGAACGTGGACTTTCGGCCGTCCTTGCGTTCGGCGCTTTGGCCCGCCCTGTGCGCGGCACTGTGGCGGGCAGGCAGGGGCAGGGTCCTTTGCTGTGTCATAGAACAACCCCTCAACCAGATAACCAAAGCGTCCATGTTACCAAAACGTAATTTTCATGGCCAATCGCCGTCGAGGCCATAGACCTCCATTGAGGCATGCCAAGTTGGGAATTTCCAGTGAAGGCCTGGCAAGGGGACGCGTCGAGGCGGGGGTGGGGCGAACGCGAGCCCGGCGACGCCGAAGATGCGGCGGCAGAAAAAAGGACGGCCCGGCAAGGATGCCGGGCCGTCCGTTCTACTCGGGCTGAGCTTAGTGCTTGTGCCCTGCGTGCTCGTCTTCGTCAGCCGGCTTCTCCACCACGAGGGTTTCCGTGGTGAGGACCAGGGCCGCGATGGAGGCCGCGTTGCGCAGAGCCGCGCGGGTCACCTTGACGGGGTCGATCACGCCGGCGGCGATCAGGTCTTCGTATTCGCCGGACTTGGCGTTGAAGCCCTGGTTCACGGCGGATTCGGCCACCTTGGCAACGACAACATAGCCGTCGAAGCCGGCGTTCTGGGCGATCCAGCGCAGCGGCTGGGTCAGGGCCCGGCGGACGATGCCGACGGCGGCAGCCGCGTCGCCTTCGAGGGCCTGGACCGCAGCGTCCTCGTCAAGCGCCTTCAGCGCGTGGATGAGGGCGGAGCCTCCGCCTGCCACGATGCCTTCTTCGAGGGCGGCGCGGGTCGAGGACACGGCGTCCTCGATGCGGTGCTTCTTTTCCTTCAGCTCAACCTCGGTGGCAGCGCCGACCTTGATCACGCCGATGCCGCCGGCCAGCTTGGCCAGGCGTTCCTGCAGCTTTTCCTTGTCCCAGTCCGAATCGGTGCGGGTCAGCTCGGCGCGCAGCTGGGCAACACGGGCGGCGACGTCCTCGGCCGAACCGGCGCCGTCGACGATCGTGGTGTTGTCCTTGGTGACCGTGATGCGGCGTGCGGTGCCGAGCACCTCAAGGCCAACGGTGTCCAGGCTCAGGCCCAGCTCCGGGGAGACAACCTGGGCGCCGGTGAGCGTGGCGATGTCCTGCAGCATGGCCTTGCGGCGGTCGCCGAAGCCCGGCGCCTTGACGGCGACGACGTTCAGGGTGCCGCGGATGCGGTTGACGATCAGCGTGGACAGGGCCTCGCCCTCGACGTCTTCGGCGATGATGAAGAGCGGCTTGGAGCTCTGCAGCGCCTTTTCCAGCAGCGGCAGGAAGTCCTGCACCGAGGAGATCTTGCCCTGGTTGATCAGGATCAGGGCGTCCTCGAGGACTGCCTCCTGGCGTTCCGCGTCGGTGACGAAGTACGGGGACAGGTAGCCCTTGTCGAACTGCATGCCCTCGGTGAGGACCAGTTCGGTCTGCGTGGTGGAGGACTCCTCAATGGTGATCACACCATCCTTGCCGACCTTGCCGAACGCCTCGGCCAGCAGCTCGCCGACCTCGTCGCTCTGGGCGGAGATGGCGGCAACGTTGGCAACCTGCGTGCCTTCGACGGGGCGCGCGTTCTCCAGCAGGCGGGCGGCGACGGCCTCGACCGAAACCTCAATGCCGCGCTTGATCTCGCCCGGTGCGGCACCTGCAGCCACGTTGCGCAGGCCTTCCTTGACCAGGGCCTGGGCCAGAACGGTGGCGGTGGTGGTGCCGTCACCGGCAACATCGTTGGTCTTGGTGGCGACCTCCTTGGCAAGCTGCGCGCCAAGGTTCTCGTAGGGGTCGTCCAGCTCGATTTCACGGGCGATCGTCACGCCGTCGTTGGTGATCGTGGGGGCGCCCCACTTCTTGTCCAGTACGACGTTGCGGCCGCGCGGGCCCAGCGTGACCTTGACGGTGTTGGCGAGCTTATCGATGCCGGCTTCAAGCGACCGGCGGGCAGCGTCGTTAAACGCAAGCTGCTTTGCCATGGTTTTGTCCTTTCAAGACAGAACCCCGCGCAACTGATCCATTCAATGCGAAGGATCGGCTGCGCGGGGGTCCAAGAGAGTTACTTTACGACGATCGCCAGAACGTCGCGGGCGGAGAGCACGAGGTACTCGGTGCCGCCGGTCTTGACTTCGGTTCCACCGTACTTGGAGTAAATGACGACGTCGCCGACGGCAACGTCAACGGGAACGCGGTTGCCGTTGTCATCGAAGCGGCCGGGGCCTACTGCAACAACTTCGCCTTCCTGCGGCTTCTCCTGCGCGGAGTCCGGGATAACCAGGCCGGAAGCCGTGGTCTGCTCGGCTTCGAGCGGGCGGACAACAATACGATCCTCAAGAGGCTTAATAGAGACCGACACTCGGACCTCTCCTTTTCGTCAGCAAATTCGTGGACTATGAAGCGGCGATGCCATGGCGCACAGACCGTCGTCGCGGTGCCGGCAGCGAGCCTGGCGGAACGCGCTTCATGTGTTAGCACCCTCCTAGGGAGAGTGCTAATGACGACTCTATGTACATGGTTAGCACTCGGTCAAGGCGAGTGCCAGAAATTCGTTCCGGGTGAACATGTTTTCCCACGGGACATGCCCATTCTTCGCCGCCGGGTCCGGGCCTTCTCGCGGGACATGCCCATTCTTCGTCGCGGCCCGTGGGCACCCGGGCATCATGCTCATTGGTAGAGCCGGGCCGTGGACATGTGCAACGCATTAGCCCTGCCACAGGGGACATGCCCATTGTTCGAACCGAGAAACGGGCATGTCCCGCCCGGGGGATGCACGTTAGCACCACCCCGGACGCGGGAACCGGCCTGCGGCTACTGGCCGGCGAGGTCTTCGAAGTCGACGTCCTCGCCGTCGTCCGGGTCGGCGTCCTGGCCCTCGTCATTTCGGTGCCGGTACGTCAGCACGGCGCCGGCAGCGGCGAGGAGCACGCCCGCGATCAGGAAGATGATGCCGCCGAGCCGGGCACCGGAATAGGTGTCGCGGATGGCCCGCGCCTCGTCCGTGGCGTCCTGGACGTTCTTGCCGCCCACCGAATACACGGTGGCATTGAAGGAATCGAGGAAGAAAATGATCACCAGCAAGGCGATGCAGACGACGGCGATCACAGCGCCGGCGATCAGCGCCGGCTTGGCGTAGCGGGCCAGCCCCTGCGGGCTCGTGCGCTCCTGCCCGTCGTCGTCGTATCCGGCTGTGTTCTGCCCGGCTGTGTCCTCTGAGATGCTGTCGCCTGTGCCGCTGTCTTCCATGCCGTCAAGCCTAGCCCCCGTGGTCCGGTCACAGCGTGCCGGCGGGGCTCAACTACGCTGGATGGCATGACTGACGCACCGCAGGAAAATATTGCCCCGATCCTCACCCCCGAGGGCTGGGAGCTGCTGGCGTCGCTGGGCCCGTACCGCGAGGACGAGGCCTTCCGCCTCACCGCCGCGCTGCGCAAGGCCGGCCACTCCCCCGAGCTCGTCTCGGCCGTGCTCACGCAATCCAGGCTGCGGACCAAGGCCGAGGCCAAATTCGGCGAATTCGCCCGGCAGATGATCTTCACCAAGGCCGGCCTGGAGCAGGCCACCAGGCTCACCGTCGCGGCACGGCACGCGCAGCGGTTCGCGGAGGCCGGGATCGGCCACGTCGCTGACCTGGGCTGCGGGCTGGGGGCCGATGCAATGGCCCTGGCGTCCCTGGATCTGGTGGTCACCGCGGTGGAAATGGACGAGGCCACGGCAGCCTGCGCCACCATGAACCTGATCCCGTTCCGCAATGCCACGGTGGTCCATTCGGATGCCACCGCGGTGCCGCTCGACGGGGTCGACGGCGTCTGGCTCGACCCGGCCCGGCGCACCACGTCGACATCGGGAACCCAACGGATCTGGGATCCGGAGGATTTCTCCCCTCCGCTGTCCTTCGCGGAGTCGCTGGCCGGCTCCGGCCGCGCCGTCGGGGTGAAGATGGGGCCGGGCATGCCGCACGATTCCGTGCCCGCGGGTTGCGAGGCCCAGTGGGTCTCGGTCGGCGGGGACGTGACCGAGGTGGCCCTGTGGTTCAACGCGGTGCGGCGTCCCGGGGTGCGGCGCGCGGCCCTCCTGCTCGGCCCGCAGGGTGCTGCCGAACTCACCAGCGCCGAGGACTTCGACGGCGGCCCGGCGGCGCCCGTGGGTCCCGTGGAGGGGTATCTGTACGAGCCCGACGGCGCGGTCATCCGCGCCGGGCTGGTGGCCGACGTCGCCCTCCAGCTGGGCGGACACCTCGTGGACGAGCACATCGCCTACATCTGTGCCCCGGATCTGCGCGATACGCCGTTCGCCAAGGCCTACAAGGTCCTCGAAGTGATGCCCTTCAACGTCAAGGCCCTCAAGTCCTGGGTCAAGGAGCACGGAATCGGAGTCCTGGACATTAAGAAGCGCGGCACGGCCGTCACGCCGGAGGAGCTGCGCAAGCAGCTCCTGCCCGGCGGAAAACCGGCCGGTTCCAAGGCGAAGGGCAAGAAATCAGCCACCCTGGTCCTCACCAGGATCGGCGAGGACCGGGTGGCCATCTCGGTGGAGCCCGTCTAGCCCCGTCGGCGCGCAGGCGCCGGTTTTGGGGCACCGCGGCAGCTACTGGGCCCGCATGAAGTCCTCGGCGGCCCTGACCTGTTCATCCGTGGGACGGATCCCGGTGTAGAGCACGAACTGCTCCAGCGCCTGGATCGTGGCCACCTCGGCGCCCGTGATCACACTCTTGCCGGCCGCGCGGGCGGCCTTGATGAGCGGCGTCTCGGCCGGGAGGGCGACGACGTCGAACACCACCTTCGCGGCGTCGATCGTCTCCTGCGGGAAGGACAACGACTCGGCGTCCGGTCCGCCGGCCATACCGATCGGGGTTATGTTGATGATCATGTCGGCCGTGCCCTTGCCGGACTCCGCGGAGCCCAGTTCCGCGCTCCAGCCGAACCCGTACTGGTCGGCCAGGGCGCGGCCGGAGGCTTCGTTGCGGGCAACGACGGTCACGTCCTTGAAGCCGGCATCCCGCAGCGCGGCCACGGTGGCCTTGGCCATGCCGCCGGAGCCCAGGACCAGCACCGAGTAGTCGGTGGGCACGGCGTTGCGCTGCAGGAGCTGCTCGATTGCCGTGTAGTCGGTGTTGTAGGCCGTGAGCCGGCCGGCGTCGTTGACGATGGTGTTGACCGAATCGATGGCCTTCGCCGAAGGGTCCATGACGTCCACGAGGGCGATCACGTCTTCTTTGTAGGGCATGGACACCGCGCAGCCGCGGATGCCGAGGCCGCGCACGCCGGCGATCGCCTGGGCGAGGTCGGTGGGGGCGAAGGCCTTGTAGATCCAGTTCAGGCCCAACTGCTCATACAGGTGGTTATGGAAGCGCGTCCCGTTGTTGCTGGGCCGGGCCGAGAGCGAGATACACAGGGTCATGTCTTTGTTCAGAATGGGCACAGCTCCATTAAACGCCAGGACGGGTCCGGTCCCGCGGCCGCCACGCAAACCGTCAGTATCCAGCAACGTTTGTGAACACACTCACGCACCAGCGGTAACTTAGGCACCGTCCCGGGGCTGCCCCTGCACTAGACTTGGACCACCCGTAGCCCTGCCAGCCCTCCCGGCCGGCGCCCTGGTGTGGGAATGGCATGTGGCACCGCCGGTGGCACGTCCAGGGGCGCGTCCGAGGGTATCAGCCAGCGCATGTCCCATCAGGACCACGGCCAGTGACAGCAAAACAGTGAAGGGACCACATGAAGATCGAGTTCGCTTCATCCAAGCAGTCGACTCTGGGCGTGGAATGGGAGCTGGCGCTCGTCGACGCCGAAACCGGCGAACTCGCCTCCGTGGCGAACCAGGTGCTCCGCGGAGTCGCTTCCCGGCACCCCGAACTCAACGAGGACGACGAGCACCCGCACATCAAGCAGGAACTGCTGCTGAACACCGTGGAACTCGTCACGGGCATCTGCACCACCGTCGCCGAAGCCAAGGCGGACCTGAACAGCTCCCTCGCGGCTGTCCGGGATGTCACCGATCCCATGGGCGTGGAGGTCTTCTGCGCCGGGAGCCATCCGTTCAGCCCGCCCCAGCTGCAGCCCGTCACGGACAAAGAACGCTACGCCAAGCTCATTGACCGGACCCAATGGTGGGGCCGGCAGATGGTCATCTATGGCGTCCACGTGCACGTCGGGCTGGACAGCCGGGACAAAGTCCTTCCGGTTCTGGACGGCCTGGTCAACTACTTCCCGCACTTCCAGGCGCTCTCGGCCTCCAGCCCGTTCTGGGGTGGCGAGGACACCGGCTACGCCTCGCACCGTGCCCTGATGTTCCAGCAGCTGCCCACCGCCGGGCTGCCGTTCCAGTTCGCCAGCTGGGAGGATTACGAATCCTACGTGCAGGACATGTTCACCACGGGTGTGATCGACACGCTCTCCGAGATCCGCTGGGACATCCGGCCCGTCCCGGCCCTCGGCACCATCGAGATGCGCATCTGCGACGGCCTGGCGACCCTTGAGGACGTCGGGGCCATCGCTGCATTGACGCAGTGCCTTGTCGACGAATTTTCCACCACGCTGGAGAACGGCGGCACCATTCCCACCATGCCGCCGTGGCACGTCCAGGAAAACAAGTGGCGGGCGGCCCGGTACGGCCTGGAGGCAATCATCATCCTCGACGCCGAAGGCAACGAGCAGCTCGTCACGGAGCACCTGCGCGAGACCCTCAAGCGGCTTGAGCCCGTCGCSGCGAAGCTSGGCTGCASCGCSGAGCTGGCCGACGTCGAGAAGATCATCSAGCGYGGCGCCGGCTACCAGCGTCAGCGCCGGGTGGCCGCSGAGCACGGCGGKGACCTGCGCGCCGTCGTCCTGGATCTGGTCAAGCAGATGCGGCAGGGGCCCGACGCCTAGGTTCTGCGCGCCAACAGCCTCCATGGAGGCGTAGTTTCAGCCGGTCGAAGCTTCGCTCGGTCGAAGGATCAGGCGGAAACCGTCGTGACCGGCATCGAGGAGTCCGGGGCAAATCCGATCCCGCTCGGTTCCACCCCGGCCATGACCAGTTGTGCCCCGAGTGCGGCCACCATGGCGCCGTTGTCCGTGCASAGCKGCAGCGGCGGCACCGTCAGCCGGATSCCGGCGGCACGGCAGCGCTGTTCGGTRAGCTGGCGCAGCCGCGAGTTSGCSGCGACKCCCCCGCCCAGGAGGACCTCGGTGATGCCGTTTTCGCGGCAGGCCAGCACAGCCTTGGAGGTAATGACGTCCACCACGGCTTCCTGGAAAGCCGCGGCGATGTCCGCGACGGGAACGGCCTCGCCGCGCGCCTCGAACTGCTCCACGCAGCGGGCGACGGCGGTCTTGAGCCCGCTGAAGGACCAGTCGTAACGGTGCGGCCCGGGCTCCTCGGCGGTCCCCATGTACTTGGGCTGGGTCAGGCCGCGCGGGAACCGGATGGCCTTCGCGTTGCCGGTGCGCGCGAGCTTGTCGATGGCCGGACCGCCCGGATAGCCCAGGCCCAGGAGCCGCGCCACCTTGTCGTAGGCYTCGCCGGCGGCGTCGTCGATCGTGGAACCCAGCAACTCGACGTCGTCCGTAATGCTCCTGATCCGCAGGATCTCGGTGTGGCCGCCGGACACCAGGAGCGCGCCCATGTTCTCCGGCAGCGCCAGCGGCGGCTGCTGGGACGGTTCGCCGGCCGGAGCCATTGTGCCGGCGCCGTTCTGGAGGAGCCCGACGCCGACATGCGCGACCAGGTGGTTGATGGCGTAAAGCGGTTTGCCGGTGGCGACGGCGAGCGCCTTGGCCGCGCATACCCCCACCATCAGCGCCCCTGCCAGGCCAGGGCCGGAGGTGACGGCGATCGCGTCAATGTCGGCCAGCGACACGGCCGCCTCCGCCAGCGCTTCCTCGAGGGTGGGGACGAAGGCGTCGAGGTGGGCGCGGGAGGCGATCTCGGGAATCACGCCGCCGAAGCGGACGTGCTCGTCCATGGAGGACGAGACGGTGTTCGTCAGCAGGGCGGTCCCCCGGACGATGCCGACGCCGGTCTCGTCACAGGAGGACTCGATGCCGAGCACGAGTGGCTGGGTGCGGTTCAAGGTCGGCCTGCTTCCTCTGGCTGGGGGCTGAGCGGTTCGCGGGGCAGCTGGAGCCGCATGATCAGGGCGTCGACGCCGTCGCGGTAGTAGCGGGGGCGGATGTGGATCTGTTCAAAACCGAAGCGCCGGTAGAGCTGCTGGGCGCGGGGGTTGTCCGCCCTGACCTCCAGCAGCACGTCCTGGGCGCGCCGGCGTTTGCTCTCCACGATCAGCTCGGTGAGCAGCGCCGAGCCGATGCCCCTGCCTTCCTGCTCGGGCACGACGGCGATGGTCTGGACGTCGGAGATCGGTTCGATGCACATGAGCCCGGCGTAGCCTACGATCCCGCCGTGGATCTCCGCTACGAGGTAGCGGCGGGTGTCGGCCTGCGCCAGCTCGTCGTGGAACATCTGCAGCGGCCAGGCATCCACGGGAAACAGCCGGCGCTCCAGTTCGTGGACGGCGGGGATGTCCGCGGCGTCCATGTCGCGCAGGGTGACCCCGCCGGGCAGCCTGGGCGGTGTGGTGTGTTCCGCGCTCACAGGGCACGCTTCCGGGGTCCGGGCACCTGGGCATCGGACTCGCGCAGGTACAGGGGCGTGGAGTCCAGGAGCTGTTCGCCCGCGGCGAGCCGGGCGAGTGCGAACTGGCCCAGGGAGAGGGCCTCCGGCTGCCGGGTGCTGAATTCGGCGACCGCCTTGACGACGTCGGAGTAGATTCCGGCCCCGGCGCCATAGACCGGCAGATCCGGCAGGTCCGCGGCGAAGCCCACGTGCGGGCCGTCTGCCAGGTGCGGCAGCTGGGCATCGGCGAAGGTGTACCGGGCCCAGTAGACCTCCTTGCGGCGCGCATCGGTGGCCACAATGAACTCCGCGGCCGAGTCGGTGGATTCGGCCACTTCCAGGGCGATCGCGTCCAGGCTCATGACCCCGTAAAGCGGCTTCCCCCAGACAAAGGCAAGCGTGCGGGCGGTGACGATCCCGGAGCGCAGCCCCGTGAACGGTCCGGGACCTACGCCGGTGACGATTGCGTCGACGTCGCTCCCGCTGACTCCGGCCTCGGCCAGGAGTCCGTCGATCCCCGGGGCCAGGACCTCAGCGTGGGTGCGCGTATCCTCGGTGGCGAAGCTGGCGAGCAACGATTCCGGCGCGTCATCGGAGACCAGCGCGGCGCTGGCGACGGCCGAGGTGTCGATGGCGAGGATGAGCATCAGGAGTTCCGTTCCGGGGTCTGGGGCGCGGTCAGTGGGTCTGGCTGCGGCTCAGGCAGGGTCTCGGCGCCGGGCAGGGAACCGCCCTTCGACAGGGTCTCGCCGCCGGGCAGCGCCGGGGCTTGGGCCCAGCGCKGGCCGAAGCCGCGGATCACGACGGACCGTGGTTCGTCGTCGTCGTCCGTGTCAAAGTCCAGCACGCTGGGATCGGCTGAGGGATCGGCGGGCGCCTGGGGTGCGCCGGCGGGGTGCGTCACGGCGGGCACGCAGGCGGCGCCGCCGCGGGGGCGGTGCAGTTCCACCTCGAGCCGGCTCTCGCTCAGGTGTTCAACCCGGCCGCGGCCCCACTCGACCACCGTCACGGCGCTGTCCATGGTGTTTTCAAGGTCGATGTCATCGATTTCGGCGGCCGACTCCAGCCGGTAGGCGTCCACATGCACCAGGTCCGGACCACCGGGCCGGGGTCCGCCAGGCAGATTGGGGTGGATGCGCACCAGGACGAACGTCGGCGAAATGATGCCTGACCGCACGCCCAGCCCCTCCCCCAGTCCCTGCGTGAAGGTGGTCTTGCCGGCACCAAGCTCGCCGGTCAGGACCAGCAGGTCTCCCGGTTCCAGGACGGCGCCGAGGGCTGCGGCGAGCGCGTGCGTCTCCGCCGCCGTCCGGACCTCAAGGCTTCGTTCCCACGCTGGCCTGCTCACGGCCGCTCTTCGACGGTGGAGGGTTCTTCGTGAAGGTAGCGCCGCGGCACCCGGGGGCTGATCCGGGTGACGATTTCGTAGTTGTTGGTGCCGGCGGCCCGGGCCCAGTCATCCGCCGTAGGTCCGCCGTCGGCGCCGTCGCCGAACAGCACCGCCTCGGCCCCGAGGATACTCTGGCCCCCGGACGCCACATGGCGCGGTCCGAGGTCGATCACCATCTGGTCCATCGCGATACGCCCCACCACCGGATAGTTCACGCCCTCGACCCGAACCGGGCCGCCGGTGGCGATGCGCGGCACGCCGTCGGCGTAGCCCAGCGGGATGAGTCCGAGGGTGCTGACCCCGTCGGTGCGGTAGTTCAGCCCGTAGGAAACGCCTTGCCCAGCGGGCACGTCCTTGCAGTGCGACACCACGGTGCGGACGGTCATGGCCGGGCGAAGCCCAAGTTCGGCCGGGCGTTGTCCCTCGAAGGGGGACAGCCCGTACAGGCCCAGCCCCACGCGGACCAGGTCAAAATGGGTGTCCGGCCGGGAAAGGGTGGCCGGGGTGTTGGCCAGGTGGCGGACCTCGGGGTCCACGCCGGCGTCCTGGGCGATGGCGAGGACCTGCCGGAACGCGGCGAGCTGGTCATCGGTTTCGGGCCGTTCCGGTTCGTCGGCGACGGCCAGGTGGGAGAAGATCCCCACGACCCGGAGCAGGCCCTGGTCCTGGTATTCCATGGCCTCGCCCACCAGGCTGTCCCAGGTGTCGAGAGTGGCGCCGTTGCGGCCGAGCCCGGTGTCGACCTTCAGGTGGACGCGGGCGGGCCGTTCCTGTTCGCGGGCGGCGGCGACAATCCGGTCCAGTTCCCAGCCCGAGCAGCCGATGTCGATGCCGGCGGCCACCGCGGCGCCGAAGTTACTGTCCGGGGTGTGCAGCCAGGCCAGCAGCGGCGCCTCAATCCCGGCGGCGCGCAGGGCGAGGGCCTCGGAAATGTGGGCGACGCCCAGCCAGCTGGCGCCCGCGCCGAGTGCCGCCCGGGCCACTTGGACGGCGCCGTGCCCGTAGGCGTCGGCCTTGACCACGGCCATCACCTGCGCGGGTGAGGCCACTGCAGCGATGTGGCGGACGTTGTGTCGGATGGCGTCGAGGTCGATTACTGCCGAGCGTTCCTCAGCGTGGGCCGGCACTGCCGCCGAACCGGGCAGGAGTTCGCCTGTTGATGCTTGGTAAGTCACTTAACGATTCTAGGCGCGGCGCCGCGGGCCGAATAATCCGCGGGCAGGTCCACCGCTGGACATGCCCTCCCTTCCCGCGGGACATGCCCATTCCTCACACCAACCACGGGGCACAACACGTGCGTGCCCTCGCCCTGGCCACGCCAGGGAACATGTCCAGTGGTGACACGGACCCGAGGGCCGCGCCAGGCCATGCTCCGGGAGCGCAGCTACGCGTCGGACAGATGCGCGATCGTCGCCGTCGCCCGCCGCTGTGCCCCGGGCGGAACGTCGCGCACAATGTCCTCCAGGAAGCGGTAGCGGCGCAGCCATTGACTGCCCTGGCGTTCCTTCCGGGCGTTGGCCCGCTGCCACCAGTCGGCAATGTCCCCCCAACCGGGTGCGGCAAGTGAGCCGCCAACCTCCTGTACAGCCAGGGCGGCACAAAGATTGGCGAAGCGGAGCCGGTCGCCCAGCGGCCAGCCGGCCAGGGATCCGACAATGAACGCCGCGCCGAAGCAGTCCCCGGCACCCGTGGGATCGTAGGCCCGGACTGGCAGAGACGGGACCCACTCCTCCTCCCCGGTTTCGGAATCGACGGCCATGGACCCCTGCGCGCCGAGCGTGACCACCGCCACCGGGACCCTGTCCGCGAGCGAATACAACGCGGACCACGGGTCGTCGCGGCCGGTGAAGTTCATGGCTTCATGCTGGTTCGGCATGAAAGCGTGGAAATACCGCAGGTTGTCCAGCCGGGACGAGGACCACGCGCCGGTGGGGTCCCAGCCGACGTCGCCGAACAACCGGACGCCATTCTTCTGCGCATCGACGGCCCACGGTTCGAGTTCTTCTCCCAGCTCGGCAACGGCTGCGAGCGCCGGCGGCGGACAGCCGACCAGTTCGCTGGAGGACACTGGTGCCGGATGCCCGTGCGTCACCATGGACCGGTCCTTCTCCACGCTTAAGGACACCGTGACGGGCGAATGCCAGCCCGGCACGCGCCGCGAGAGGGACAGGTCCACATGTTCCTGGGCGGCCAGGATCTTCCAGTTGTAGTCGCCGTAGCCGTCGTCGCCGAACACGGCGGCCAGGCCGGTCCGAAGCCCCAGCCGGGACGCGGCGATCGCCTGGTTGGCGACACCCCCGGGGCAGCTGCCCATCCCGTCGCTCCAGATTTCCGTCCCGGGCTCGGGCGCGTGGGGCAGCCCGGTGAAGATGATGTCCTGGAACACGGTGCCGGTCAGGAGCAGATCGAACCCGTCCGCGGCGGGGCTGCGGACGGCGGACAGGGGGTCAAAGCGCCGCGTCGGGTTCGCGTCCATATACGGCACACTACGCTGTACCTCCGTCGAGGGATACTGCGGGAAGCCGGGCCGCGACCAGCGGGGAATAGACTGTTCCGCATGCGGCTCACGATCGCCGGCGGAGGCGGGTTCCGGGTCCCGCTGGTCTACCGGGCGCTCTCTGCCGGCCCGTTCGCGGGGCTGGTGCGGGAGCTGGTGCTTTACGACGTCGACCCGGCCCGGCTGGCGGCCATCGAGGCGGTCCTGGCCTCTCTGGCCCGGCACGGCCCGCCCGGTTCCGGCCCGAGTGTCCGTGCCGTGTCCTCCCTCCCCGAGGCCCTCGACGGCGCCGACATGGTCTTCGCCGCGATCCGGCCAGGGGGCACCGCCGGGCGGACCGCCGACGAGCGGGTGGCCCTGGACCTCGGGCTCCTGGGCCAGGAAACCACCGGCCCCGGCGGCATCTCCTACGCGCTGCGGTCCATTCCGCCGATGCTGCATCTCGCCGAGGAGATGCGCCGCCGCTGCCCCGAGGCGTGGCTGCTGAACTTCACCAACCCGGCCGGCATGGTCACCGAGGCCCTCGTCCCGGTCCTCGGGCACCGCGTGATCGGGATCTGCGACTCGGCCAGCGGCCTGGTGCACCGCGCGGCGCGGGCTGCCGGCGTCGCGCTGCCGGAGGGCACGCTCGACGGCGTGGGCTACTACGGCCTGAACCACCTCGGCTGGCTGTACCGGCTCGAGGCCGGAGGCCGGGACGCCCTCCCGGAGCTGCTCGCGGACCCTGCGGCGCTGGCCGGATTCGAGGAAGGGCGGTTGTTTCCGCCGGAGATGCTCGCCGGCCTTGGCTGCCTGCCTAACGAGTACCTCTTCTACTACTACTGCACCGCCCGGGCGGTCGCCGGCATGCGTGGTGCGGACCTGACCCGCGGGGAATCCATCGACCGGCAGCAGGCCGATCTCTATCCCCGGCTGGCTGCCGCCGGACCCAACGCTTTCGCCCTCTGGGATGCGGGCCGCCGGTCCCGCGAGGAAGGCTATCTCGCGGAGGCCCGCGCCTCGGGCGAACACCGTGACGAGACCGACCTCGCCGGCGGCGGCTACGAGCGGGTGGCCCTGGCGGCGATGCGGGCCCTGTCTGGAGGCGGCACGGCCAGCCTGATCCTCAACACCCTCAACACGGTCCGCGGCGCCACCGGTCCGGCGCGTGATGCCGGTGCGGGGTTCGCGGCGCCGGCGACACCGGCGGTGCCTGCCGTCCCGGGACTGCCGGCGGACGCCGTCGTCGAGGTTCCGTGCAGGGTGACGCGCGACGGCGCCGCGCCGGTCCCGCAGGATCGTCCCGGCACGGCGCAGCTGGAACTGATGCGGCGCGTCAAGTACGTCGAGCGGCTCGTCGTGGAGGCGGAGACCACGGGCCGGCGGGAGGCAGCCCTCGCCGCGTTCGCCCGGCATCCGCTCGTGGATTCGGCGGACCTGGCCGGCAAACTGCTCGCCGGCTACGAGGCCGCGTTCCCGGAGCTGGGCCGCCTCTGGCAGGGCGGCCGGTAACGACCGGTGGCCAGTAGCGGTCGCCGGCAGGAACGGCCCGCCACCAGCGGGCAGTCCCCTACAGCTTCCGGTACATCACGTGCAGTCCCACATAGCCCAGCTCCGGGTGGTTGAACGCCTCGGGAATGGTCGCGAGCACTTCGAAACCCATGGACTTCCAGGCCGCAACGGCCCGGACGTTGCTCTCGACGACTGCATTGAACTGCATGGCCCGGAAGCCGGCGTCGCGCGCGGCCTCAAGCGAATAAGCGCAGAGGGCCCGGGCCAGTCCGCGGCCGGCCTGGGCGGGGTGGACCATGTAGCCGGCGTTGGCGACATGGCTGCCGCCGCCGCCCTGGTTCGGGTGCAGCTCGCCGGTGCCAAGGACGGCGCCCGCTGCCTGGTCGCCGTTGCCGGACACGTCACCGGCCAGGTCACCGGCCAGGTCACCGGCCAGGTCACCGGGCACGTCACTGGCCACGGCGGCGACCGCGACGAAGGTCTGCCCCGGCGCCTGCTTGAACCAGCGTCCGCGGGCCTCGTCCTCGGCGGTGTCCCGGTCCCACGTAAAAGTCTCCCCGGCCCGGATGACCGGTTCCAGGATCGCCCAGATGCCCGGCCAGTCCTCCGGGCGGGCCTCCCTGATTGTCCACCCGGCTGCTGGACCAGATTCTGTAGTTGCGCTCACAGCGGCCACGTTAGCAGCACGGCCAGGTTGCCGCCCGGTATGGGTCAAAGCGCGGACCCGTGAACCGGCCGGCACTTCAGGAGTAGTGTTTTATCGAAACGCATTTTGCAGTGGAAATTGTGCACAGACAATGCACTCCGGAAGGGAAAGGGGAACCGTGTCGCTGATCCGCCGCGTCGCATTCCTTTCCCTGCACACCTCGCCCATGGAGCAGCCCGGCTCCGGCGACGCCGGCGGAATGAACGTGTACGTGCGGGCGCTGGCGGCGGCCCTGGCCGAGACGGGCGTGGAAGTGGAGATCTTCACCCGCTCCACCTCAGCCTCGCAGCCCGCCGTCGAACACCCCTCCCCGGGCGTGTGCGTGCACAACGTCCTCGCCGGCCCGCCGAGGAAGCTGCCCAAGGAGGAGCTACCGGAGCTGCTGCACAGCATGGTCGCCGAGATCGACCGCATCCGGCACCTCCAGCCGCACGGCCGGTATGACGTCATCCATTCCCACTACTGGGTGTCCGGGGTGGCCGGGCTGGAGCTCGCGGAGCTGTGGCAGCTGCCCCTCATCCACACCATGCACACGATGGCCAAGGTCAAGAACCAGCTCCTGGAGTCCGGCGAGCAGCCCGAGCCGCGGCGGCGCGAGGACGGCGAGCAGCGGATTGTCGACGGCGCGTCCCGACTGGTCGCCAATACTGGCACCGAGGCGGCCGAGCTGGTCTCGCACTACAACGCAGACATCGACCGCATCGACGTCGCCCCGCCGGGCGTGGACCTGGCGGTCTTCACGCCGGCCTTCAGGAACCGTGCCAGGGCCCAGCATGGCATTGCCCCGGGCAAGTTCCATCTGCTGTTCGCGGGCCGGATCCAGCGGCTGAAGGGCCCGCAGATCCTGGTCAAGGCTGCCGCGCTCCTGCGATCCCGGCGCCCGGATATCGACCTGCAGCTGACCATTCTGGGGGCCGTCAGCGGCGCCAAGGACTTCAACCTCAAGTCGCTGATCAGCGCCGCCGGAATGGACGACGTCGCCACCCACCACCCGCCCGTGAACGCCCCGGAGCTGGCCGGCTGGTACCGGTCGGCCGACGTCGTGGTGATGCCCTCCTACAGTGAGTCCTTCGGCCTGGTGGCCCTGGAAGCACAGGCCTGCGGCACGCCCGTCCTGGCCACGAAGGTGGGCGGCCTCTCCCGCGCCGTGCAGGACGGGCGCACGGGGATGCTGATTGAGGGCCACAAGGCCAGCGACTGGGCGGACGCCCTCGAAGCGCTCTTCGATGACACCCAAACGCGCACGGACATGGGGCGCGCCGCCGCGATCCACGCCCAGGACTTCGGCTGGCAGCGCACCGCCGCGATAACGCTGGAGAGCTACCGCACTGCCGTGAGCCAGTATTTTGGAAGCCTGACCATCCCGGTGGGCCACACGCCCTGAACCGGATCCGCCCCGACCCCCGCCCGGCAACACCGGAGTGGGACAACCCCGCCGAAGCCACGAGCCGAAGGACAACGATGTCTGAGACCACCACTGCCGGGAACAACGTGCCCAGCGACCTTGAAATTGCCCAGCGGGCCGTCATGAAGCCGATCGTGGAGATTGCCGCGGCCGCCGGCATCAACCCGGACGCGCTGGAACTCTACGGGCCATACAAGGCCAAGATCGATCCCGCGAAGCTGACGAGCGCGCCGGGCGCCACCGACGGAGCCCCGGCACGCGCCGGCCGGATTCCCGGAAAGGTCGTGCTGGTCTCGGCCATGTCACCCACCCCGGCGGGCGAGGGCAAGTCCACCACCACGGTCGGCCTCGCCGATTCCCTGGCCCGGGCCGGGCACAAGGTGATGATCGCCCTGCGCGAACCCTCCCTCGGACCCATCCTGGGCATGAAGGGCGGCGCCACCGGCGGCGGGTACTCCCAGGTGCTGCCGATGGACCAGATCAACCTGCACTTCACCGGCGACTTCCACGCCATCACCTCGGCGAACAACGCCCTCATGGCCCTCGTGGACAACCACATCTTCCAAGGCAACGAGCTCAACATCGACCCGCGCCGGATGACCTTCAAACGGGTCCTGGACATGAACGACCGGTCCCTCCGGGAGGTCGTGATCGGACTCGGCGGACCGGCCCAGGGCACGCCGCGGCAGGACGGCTTCGACATCACCGTAGCCTCGGAAATCATGGCCGTGTTCTGCCTCGCCACGGACCTCAACGATCTGCGCGAACGGCTGGGCCGGATCACGTTCGGTTACACCTATGACCGCCAGCCCGTCACAGTGGCCGACCTCGGCGTCCAGGGCGCCCTGACCATGCTGCTCAAGGACGCCATCAAGCCCAACCTCGTGCAGACCATCGCCGGCACCCCGGCCCTTGTGCACGGCGGGCCCTTCGCCAACATCGCCCACGGCTGCAACTCCCTCATCGCCACGCAGACGGCCCGCAGCCTTGCGGACATCGTGGTCACCGAGGCGGGCTTTGGCGCGGACCTCGGTGCCGAAAAGTACATGGACATCAAGTCGCGGATAGCCGACGTCGCCCCGTCCGCCGTCGTCATCGTCGCCACCGTCCGGGCGCTCAAAATGCACGGCGGCGTGCCGAAGGACCGGCTCACCGAACCCAACGTCGAAGCCCTCGCCGCCGGCGTCGCCAACCTGCAGCGCCACATCCGCAACGTCGAGAAGTTCGGCATCGTCCCGGTGGTGGCGGTCAACAAATTCGGCACGGACACCGCCGAGGAACTGGACTGGCTGCTCGAGTGGTGCGCCGCCGAGGGTGTCCAGGCCGCGGTGGCCGACGTCTGGGGCCGCGGCGGGGGCGGCGACGGCGGGGACGAGCTCGCGGCGAAGGTGGCCGCAGCGATTGACAGCCCGCACAGCTTCCGCCACCTGTACCCGCTGGACATGTCCGTTGAGGACAAGATCCGGACCATCGTGCAGGAGGTATACGGCGCCGACGGCGTGGACTTCTCGGTGCCCGCGCTCAAACGGCTGGCGGAGATCGAGAAGAACGGCTGGTCCGGGATGCCAGTGTGTATGGCGAAGACCCAGTACTCCTTCACCGACGACGCCACCCGGCTCGGCGCCCCCAAGGGCTTCACCATCCACGTCCGGGACCTCATCCCCAAGACCGGGGCCGGCTTTATCGTGGCCCTCACCGGCGCGGTCATGACCATGCCCGGCCTGCCCAAGGTCCCCGCCGCGATGAGGATGGACGTCGACGACGCCGGCAACCCGGTCGGCCTCTTCTAGCCCCCGTTGCGCTATCACTTTGGGCTGCCATTCCGGTCTTTTGACCGCTGTTGACCGCTCCAAGTGATAGCGCAACCGGGGCCCTGTGGATAACCGGAGCGGGGACCCGGCATTCGGACCAGAATGGTCCGCATGCACCCACCAGCACCCCTGCCGGCCCACCTTTCCACGGCCCCGTTCACGGTCTATGAGGCGCGGGCCGCCAGCCTGGGCAGTGCCCGGCTCCGTTCCTCCGATCTCAGCTCGGCGGGCCGGCTGATCCATGTGCCGACGGGTTGGGAGTTTGAACTCCGAAGCCTGGCCCGTGCCCTGTCTGCCGCGACGCCGTGCGCGTGGATTTCGCACCTCACGGCGGCTGTACTGCTGGGGCTGTGGCTTCCGTCCTGGTACCGCGGCTGCCGCGAACTGCATCTGAGCAAGCGCAGGGCCCTGCCGCCGGTCCGGCGTGCGGGAGTAGTCGGGCATACCGTCCTTGCGTTCGACGACGAGCTCATGGTCCTGGACGGAATCCGAATTTCAACACCCGCCCGGACCTGGCTGGACCTTGCCCGCATCCTGCCGCTGGAGGATCTCGTGGCGGTGGGCGACCAGCTGGTGCGGCGTCCCCGCCCTGAACTGGAGAACCGCGCGGAGCCGTGGGCCACCCTTCCCGAGCTGGACACGATGTTGAAGCGCCACCCAAAGCTGAAGGGGATCGTGAGAGCTCGCGAGGCGACGGCACTGATCCGGCCCGGCGCCGACTCTGCCCCCGAGACATTCCTGCGTCTGGCGCTGACCGCGGCCGGGCTACCGGAGCCGGAGTTGCAGCTCCGGATTGTGCCGGAAGACCCCTACTCCCCCGCCGCGGACCTCGGCTACCGCCGGCAGCGGGTGGCCATCCAGTACGACGGCGGCCACCACCTGACCCGCGAACAGCAGTCCCGGGACAACCGCCGCGACGAATCGTTCAACGCGGCCGGCTGGCGGTATTTCAAATTCAACGCCGACGATCTTGCAGATGACTTCCGCGGCGCGGCCCAAATAGTCCGCTCCGCCCTTCGTCCCCGTTGACCCCCTTAAACGCCGGTTGCCCTATCACTTACAGCGGCCAAACCAGAGGTTTGGGAGCCGTAAGTGATAGGGCAACCGGGGGAAGGAGGAGGCGTTTAGCGCTCCAGGTCGCCGCGGATGAAGGCCTCGACCTTTTCCCGGGCGAGGTCGTCGTTGAACTGCTCCGGCGGGGACTTCATGAAGTAGCTCGACGCCGAGACCAGCGGGCCGCCGATGCCGCGGTCCAGGCCGATCTTGGCSGCGCGKAYGGCGTCGATGATCACRCCGGCGGAGTTGGGCGAGTCCCAGACTTCGAGCTTGTATTCSAGGGACACCGGGGCGTCGCCGAAGTTGCGGCCYTCRAGGCGGACGAAGGCCCAYTTGCGGTCATCGAGCCACTGGACGTAGTCCGACGGGCCGATGTGSACGTCCTTGGCGGCGAGCTCAGCCTCGACGTTGGACGTGACGGCCTGGGTCTTGGAGATCTTCTTGGACTCGAGSCGGTCGCGTTCSAGCATGTTCTTGAAGTCCATGTTGCCGCCGACGTTCAGCTGGTACGTGCGGTCCAGGGTGACGCCGCGGTCCTCGAACAGTTTGGCCATGACGCGGTGCGTGATGGTGGCACCGATCTGGCTCTTGATGTCGTCGCCCACGATCGGCACGCCCGCGGCGGTGAACTTGTCCGCCCACTCCTTGGTGCCGGCCAGGAACACCGGCAGGGCGTTGACGAACGCCACGCCGGCGTCGATTGCGCACTGGGCGTAGAACTCGGCTGCTTCCTGCGAGCCGACCGGCAGGTAGCAGACCATGACGTCAACCTTGGCGTCCTTGAGGGCCTGGACGACGTCGACCGGCTCCTCCGGGGACTGCTCGATGGTCTCGAGGTAGTACTTGCCGAGGCCGTCCAGGGTGTGGCCGCGCTGGACGGTGACACCGGTCGGCGGGACGTCGGCGATCTTGATGGTGTTGTTTTCGCTGGCCAGGATGGCGGCGGACAGGTCCTGGCCCACCTTCTTGCCGTCGACGTCGAACGCTGCAACGAACTCGACGTCGCCGACGTGGTACTGGCCGAACTCCACGTGCATCAGGCCCGGGATCGTGGCCTTGGGGTCGGCATCTTTGTAGTACTGGACGCCCTGGACCAGCGAGGTGGCGCAGTTACCTACGCCGACGATTGCAACACGAATCGGATGTGAAGACACGGAACTCCTTTTGAGAACAAGGGTGCCCGGCGCGGCAGCACTCTGTTGTGCTCCGGCGGCAGGCGGACACGGCGCCGCTAGGCGCCCTTAGTAGTCTAGTCAACACTGCCGGGGCCGCGGTTGTTCCCGCGGCCCCGGCTTTCTGTGACAGGTGGAGGGTCCGGTTACTTCTGGGCCCACAGGTTGATGTCGGATTCGACGGCGAACTCGTCGATCGCGTCCAGCTCCTCGGCCGTGAAATCCAGGTTCTGAACGGCGGCCAGGGTGTCCTCGAGCTGCCGGACGCTGGATGCGCCGACCAGGGCGGACGTGACGGACGAGCCCTTGCCCTGCTCGCGGAGGATCCAGGCGATGGCCAGCTGCGCGAGGGTCTGCCCGCGGCCCTCGGCTATCCCGTTGAGCCCGCGCACACGGCTCAGCTTGTCCTCGGTGATCATGGATTCGCCGAGTGACTTGTGCTGGGCGGCGCGGGAGTCGGCCGGGATGCCCTGCAGGTAGCGGTCGGTGAGCATGCCCTGCGCCAGCGGCGAGAACGCGATGGACCCTGCGCCCACCTGCTCCAGCGCCTCGTAGAGGTTCGGGCTGCCGTTTTCGGTCCAGCGGTTGAGCATGGAGTAGCTGGGCTGGTGGATCAGCAGCGGGGTGCCGAGTTCCTTCAGGATCCGGGCCGCCTCGAGGGTCTGTTCCGGCGTGTAGGAGGAAATGCCGGCGTAGAGGGCCTTGCCGGAGCGCACGGCCTGGTCCAGGGCGCCCATGGTCTCTTCCAGCGGGGTCTCGGGGTCCGGGCGGTGGCTGTAGAAGATGTCCACGTAGTCCAGGCCCATCCGGCCCAGCGACTGGTCCAGGCTGGCCAGCAGGTACTTGCGGGAACCGAAGTTTCCGTAGGGACCGGGCCACATGTCGTAGCCGGCCTTGGTGGAGATGATCAGTTCGTCGCGGTACGGTGCGAAGTCGTCCTTGAAGTGACGGCCGAAGTTGGTCTCGGCGGTGCCGTAGGGCGGGCCGTAGTTGTTGGCGAGGTCGAAGTGGGTGACGCCGAGGTCGAAGGCGCGGCGCAGGATGGCGCGCTGGACCTCGAACGGCTTGTCATCGCCGAAGTTGTGCCACAGGCCAAGGGAGATGGCGGGGAGTTTCAGGCCGCTGCGTCCCACGCGGCGGTAGGGCATGGAGTCGTAGCGGGTGTCAGCTGCCAAATATGTCATACGTCATATCCTGCCTTAGTCGAATACTTATTCGGAAACGATGGCGGCGCTGTGGCCGGGGAGGTCGAGGTGGCCTGCAGCGACGGCTTCCGGCCGCAAGGCGTCGTCCGTGGCCAGCAGCAGGGCGGTGCCGCGGACGGCGACGCGGCGCGGCACGCCGGAGAAGTTCATCGCCACCTGGACCTTGCCGCGCCGCAGCACCAGCCAGCCCTCGTCCTCGCTAAACTCCACCCCGGTGTCGCCGAGGCCGGGTTCCGTCAGGTCCGGGGTGGCGCGGCGCAGCGCGATCAGCGCCCGGTACAGCTCCAGCAGACGGGCATGGTCCCCGTCGGCGGCCTCGGCCCAGTTGAGTTTGGACCGGGTGAACGTCTCCGGATCCTGCGGATCGGGAACGACGGCGGGGTCCCAGCCCATCCGTTCGAACTCCCGGATCCGCCCCTCGGCCGTGGCCTTGCCAAGCTCCGGTTCCGGGTGCGAGGTGAAGAACTGCCACGGCGTCGTCGCGCCGTACTCCTCGCCCATGAACAGCATGGGAGTGAACGGCGAGGTCAGGGTGGCGACGGCGGCGAGCGCCAGCTGCCCGTAGCCCAGGGTCTGGGACAGCCTGTCCCCCGTGGCACGGTTGCCGATCTGGTCGTGGTTCTGGCTGCACACCACCAGGGCGGCGGGGTGGACCAGCTCGCTGTCGATGGGCCGGCCGTGGTGGCGGGCGCGGAAGCTGGAGTAGCTGCCGTCGTGGAAGAATCCGCGCTGCAGGACCTTGGCCAGCGCCGCCAGCGAGTCGAAGTCGGCGTAGTAGCCGGTGCTCTCGCCGCTGACGTTGACGTGCACGGCGTGGTGGAAGTCATCGCTCCACTGCCCGGCCAGCCCGTAACCGTTGGCATCCCGCGGGTAGAGCAGGCGCGGGTTGTTCAGGTCCGATTCCGCGATCATGGTGGCCGGGCGTCCTGTCTCGGCGAAGATGTGGTCCGCCAGGGCACCGAAGTCCTCCAGCAGGTGCACGGCACGCTCGTCCTTGAAGGCGTGCACGGCGTCCAGCCGCAGCCCGTCCACGTGGTAGTCCCGGAGCCACATCGCGGCGTTGTCCAGGATGTAGCGGCGGACCTCGTCCGATTCCGGGCCGTCCAGGTTCACGGAGTCGCCCCAGGTGTTGCCCTCCCCCGATTTCAGGTACGGCCCGAACCGGGAAAGGTAGTTGCCGCTGGGGCCGAGGTGGTTGTAGACCACGTCCTGGATGACACCCAGGCCCGCGGCGTGGGCCGCGTCCACGAAGCGCTGGTACGCGGCGGGCCCGCCGTAGCCTTCGTGCACGGCGTACCAGAGGACGCCGTCGTATCCCCAGTTGTGGGTGCCGTTGAACCCGTTGACCGGCAGCAGCTCCACGAAGTCGATGCCGAGGTCCGCCAGGTACTGCAGCTTCCCGGCCGCGGCGTCCAGAGTTCCCTCCGGGGTGAAGGTGCCCACGTGGAGTTCGTAGATGACGGCGCCCTTCAGTTCCCGTCCCGTCCACTGGCCGTCGGCCCACTCGTGGTGACCGGCGTCGAACGTGCGGGAGAGCGCGTGGACGCCCGCGGGCTGGCGCCGGGACCGGGGGTCCGGCAGCGGCGTGGGGTCTCCGTCCACCAGGTAGCCGTAGTCCACGTCCCCGGCCGCCGGCGCCCCGGCAGCGGTCCACCAGCCGCCGTGCTCACCGCTGCGCCGGCTCATGGGGTATTCCTGGCCGTCGGCGAGCAGGGTGACGGTGCCCGCCTCCGGCGCCCAGAGATCAAAGCGTGCGCTGTCGTGTCCAGGCGTGTTCATGTCCGTCCCCTATCGGTGGTTCTGTGCGTGCTTCCAGGCCGTCTTCTACGCGGTGGGCACCAGGAGGGCCACCGGGTAGTCCCGCAGGATCTCCCCCACGGCTACAGTGCCCGGACCGTGCGTGGAACCGGTCAGTTCATCGGCCATGGCCGCGGCGAGTTCGATGGTCGTGTCCTGCCAGCCGCCGCGCTGCTCCAGGCCGCGCGGCAGCCGGGTGGCGAGCGTCAGCGCGCCCGGGGCGCCGGTGGTTCCGCGGTCAAAGGCGAGCAGGTGCGCGGCGGCGGCGCCCGTGGCCGTGACCGGCGTGTACCCGGTGAACAGCTCCGGCCGGTCCCGCCGCAGGCGCAAGGCCCGCGAGGTGACGAGGAGTTTCGCTGCCTCGTCCAGGAACGACGCCGGACGCTCGCCGGCGTCGAGCGCGGCGAGGGCGCGCCGGCGGGCGCCGAAGTCGAACGGCCGCCGGTTATCCGGATCGGTCAGCGAGCGGTCCCAGAACTCGGTGCCCTGGTACACGTCCGGCACCCCGGGCATGGTCAGCTGCACGAGCTTGGCGCCGAGGGAGTTGACGGCTCCGTACGGCTCCAGCAGGGCCACGAGGGATTCCAGCTCCGCCGTCACCTCCGGGGTGTCGAAGGCGGCGTCGACGGCGTCCACAAGTTTCGCCTCGAAGGCCTCGTCCGGATCGAACCAGTTGGTCGAGTTCCCGGCTTCCCGGGCGGCTTTTTGCGCGTAGGACTGCACCCGGTCGCGGTCCGCGGGCCAGACCCCCGCGATAGCCTGCCACAGCAGGTTGGCAAGCGGCCCGTCCGGCAGGGGCGCCAGTTTCTGCAGCCGCTGCAGGGAGGCCTGCCATTCGGGCGCGAGTTCCGCGAGGACCGAGATCCGGGCCCGGGTGTCCTCGCTGCGCTTGGTGTCGTGGGTGCTGAGGGTCGTCATGGACAGCGGCAGCTCGGCCTGGCGGCGGGCCATCCGGGCGTGGAATTCCTCCGGCGCCACGGCAAACTCCGTGGGGTCCGCCCCGACCTCGGTCAGGGTACCCAGGCGGGTGTAGCGGAAGAACGCGGTGTCCTCCACGCCCTTGGCCATGACCATCCCGGAGGTCTGCTGGAAGCGGATCCCCAGCTCCGCGCCGGCGTCAGGACCAGCATCCAGCAGAAGCGGAAGGAGCACGCCGACGGCGTCTTCCAGTTCGGGGCGTCGGCGGACAGCGAGTTCGCAGGCCTCCTTGAGGACGTCCGCACCTTCCGGCAGGTAGCTGCGGTAGACCGGGAACGCGGCGATGATCTCGGACAACGCGTCCGCCGCGGCGTCCTGGGCCAGCCCAGCTCCGGCCGGGACCAGGCGTGCCAGCCGGAGCATTTCCGAATGCAGGATCCCGTCCGTGATCCCTCGCTTGGTGCCCCGGATCATCTCCTCGTAGTCGGCGGCGCCGCCGCGCAGTTCGGCGTCGAGCGCGTCGAGCGGTCCCTGGCCGGCGGCGTCGACGAACACCCGGTCCACGTCCGCGAGGGCGTCGTAGCCGGTGGTGCCCTCGCACTCGAAGCCGGCCGGCAGGGTTTCGCCCGGTTCCAGGATCTTCTCGATCAGCAGGTARCTGCCGCCCGTRACTTCGCGCAGCCGGTGCAGGTATCCCTCCGGATCGGCGAGGCCGTCCGGGTGGTCGATCCGCAGCCCGTCAACGAGCCCTTCCCGGAACCATCGCACAACCTCCGCGTGGGMTTCAKCGAAGACCTCGGGRAGTTCCACSCGGATCCCGGCCAGGCTGTTGACRGCGAAGAACCGGCGGTAGTTCAGGTCCGTGTCCGCCCGGCGCCAGCCGACCAGCTCGTAATGCTGCCGGTCGTGGACCTCACGCGGATCGTCACCCGCGGTGTAGCTGCCCTCGGCGAGCGGGAAGCGGTGGTCGTAGTAGCGCAGCTCCCCGTCYGTGATCTGGAGTGCGTCCACGTCCGAGTCCGCCCCCAGCACCGGGATYCGCACGCGGCCGCCGCCAAAGTCCCAGTCGACGTCGAACGCCTGCGCGTAGCGGGACTGCTGCCCCTCYTTCAGGAGGGACCACCACCACGKGTTCTGGRCCGGTGTCGCGACGCCGACATGGTTGGGCACGATGTCGAYCAGYACGCCCAKGCCGGCCTCCCGCGCGGCGGTCGAGACCGCCAGCAGCCCGTCCGCGCCGCCCCGGTCCGGATCGATGGAGGAGGGATCCGTGACGTCATAGCCGTGGTCCGAACCCCGCTCCGCCGTGAGGATCGGCGACAGGTAGATCCAGTCCACGCCCAGCGACTTCAGGTACGGCACCGTCTGCGCGGCGTCCTGCAGCGTGAAGCCGGGGCGGATCTGCAGCCGGTACGTCGAGACRGGCGWCCTCATGAGGCCGGGCCCTTTTTGGACCGCGGCTTCTTGGCGCCCTTCGAGTTCCCGGCCGGAGCACGCTTGCCCGGGGCACGCTTCGCCGGCTCAGGSGCSGGCTCRGGTGCAGGCTCGGGCTCAGGTGCAGGCTCGGGCTCAGGTGCAGAGGCCGTMTCAGGCTCTGCAGGCGCCGCCTCAGCAGGCGCCGCCTCAGCAGGCGCCGCCTCAGCAGGAGYGGCCTGCGCAGGYGACKCWGCAGAGGCAGGAACCTCGGTAACCTCGGCMACTTGCTCAGCCTGCGCAGCCAGAGGCGCTTCCGCCGGAGCCTCGGCCCKSGCGGCCAGGGATGCGGCGGCGGAGTAGTCCACCTCCACCTCCGGGCCCGAGTAGGCGCGCARCACCACSAGGGACTTYGCCGCCAGCTTCAGGACGCTGCCGGCCTTGAGCGGCTGGCCGGTGTCCGCCTTGTCGGCGGTGTCCACGAGGAGGTCCCAGAACGGCGTGTATTCCTCGGCCGGGAGCAGGAAGTCGACGTTGTCRTCGTGRGCGTTGAAGGCCAGCAGGAAACTGTCGTCGGTGATACGGCGTCCGCGCGAATCCTGTTCCTGGATGCCGTGGCCGTTGTAGAACACGCCGATGGTCCGGCCGAATCCGCTGTCCCAGTCCTCCGGCAGCATTTCCTTGCCGTCGGTGTTGAGCCAGACGATGTCCGGCAGCTTCTCGCCCTCCCCGCGGCGTACCGGGCGGCCGTCGAAGAAGCGGCTGCGCCGGAAGGTGGGGTGGTCGCGGCGGATCTTGTTGACCACCGCCGTGAACTCCACGAGTGGCTGGTCCATGGCGTCCCAGTGCACCCAGCTAAGTTCGGAGTCCTGGCAGTACGTGTTGTTGTTGCCCTGCTGGGTGCGGCCCATCTCGTCGCCGTGCAGAAGCATCGGGACGCCCTGCGAGAGCAGCAGGGTGGCRATGAAGTTGCGCTGCTGGCGGGCGCGCARCGTCAGCACGGCGTCGTCCTCGGTTTCGCCTTCYGCGCCACAGTTCCAGGAGCGGTTGTGCGATTCGCCGTCGTTGTTGCCTTCRCCGTTGGCGTCGTTGTGCTTCTCGTTGTAGGACACGAGGTCGCGCATGGTGAAGCCGTCGTGGGCGGTGACGAAGTTGATSGACGCMACCGGACGCCGGGCGGAGCTCTCRTAGAGGTCGGCCGAKCCGGTCAGGCGSGARGCGAATTCGCCGAGCGTGGAYGGYTCGCCGCGCCAGAAGTCACGGACGGTGTCGCGGTATTTGCCGTTCCACTCGGTCCACTGCGGCGGGAAGTTGCCCACCTGGTAGCCGCCGGGACCCACGTCCCACGGCTCGGCGATCAGCTTGACCTGGGAGACGATCGGRTCCTGCTGGATCAGTTCGAAGAAGGTGGAGAGCTTGTCGACGTCGTAGAACTCCCGGGCCAGGGTGGAGGCGAGGTCGAAGCGGAACCCGTCCACGTGCATTTCGGTGACCCAGTAGCGCAGGGAATCCATCAGCAGCTGGAGSGAGTGCGGGTGCCGGACGTTTAGCGAGTTGCCGGTGCCGGTGTAGTCCATGTAATGCTTCAGGTCATCATCCACCAGCCGGTAGTAGGCGGCGTTGTCGATGCCCTTGAAGGACAGGGTGGGGCCCAGGTGGTTGCCCTCGGCCGTGTGGTTGTAGACCACGTCCAGGATCACTTCCATGCCGGCCTTGTGCAGGTCGCGGACCATGGCCTTGAATTCCTGSACCTGGTGCCCRACGTCSCCGGAGGAGCTGTAGGTGTTCTGCGGGGCGAAGAAKCCGATSGTGTTGTAGCCCCAGTAGTTGTTGAGGCCTTTCTCCACGAGGGTGCCGTCGTTGACGAACTGGTGCACGGGCATGAGTTCGATCGCGGTGACCCCGAGCTTCTTGAGATGCTCGATCACGGCGGGGTGGGAGACGCCSGCGTASGTGCCGCGCTGCTCCTCCGGGACYTCCGGGTGCAGCTCGGTCAGGCCCTTGACGTGGGCTTCATAGATGACGGACTCGTGGTACGGGATGCGCAGCTGGCGGTCGCCGTCCCACTCAAARAACGGGTTGATGACAACGCCGTGCATGGTGTGCGCAGCCGAGTCCGTGTCGTTGCGGGACGTGGGATCGCCGAAGTTATAGGAGAAGAGCGCGGGGTCCCAGTCGATTTGGCCCTGGATGGCCTTGGCATACGGGTCCATCAGCAGCTTGTTGGCGTTGAACCGGTTGCCGTTGTCCGGCTCGTACTCTCCGTGGACGCGGTAGCCGTACTTCTGGCCGGGCTGGATCTGCGGCAGGTAACAGTGCCACACATAGCCGTCCACCTCGGTCAGTTCGATCCTGGTTTCGGACAGGTCGTCAGCCAGGAGGCACAGTTCAACGCGGTCGGCGCGTTCGCTGAACAGGGCAAAGTTGGTGCCAGTGCCGTCAAAAGTGGCTCCCAGCGGGTAAGCCGTTCCGGGCCAGACTTCCATGTGTACTCCTCGTGCGTGACGAATATTCTCTAGACAGACTACTTGTAAGTAGGGTTAGTATTTGTTCGGGCGCACTGAGGGCGCCCGTTTATTACAGCTCCCGCATCACCTCCGGAACCGCACGGGCGATGGCCGTTGCCGTCACCGGTCCCCCTTGGGAGGCCCGGACTCCGGCACGGCCGTGGACGCTGGCTGCCATCGCCGCGATCGCCGCCCACCTGGCGTCGGGATCGATGTCATGTTCACCGAAGCGCCCGACGTCGGCGCCCAGCTGCGCAAGCAGCGCACCGATAACTCCCGCCAGGACGTCGCCGCTGCCCGCCGTGGCGATCCAGGGCGTGCCCTCGGCCTGGCTGTAGAAGTCCTGATACGGGGAGGCCACGAGGGTCGTGGCTCCCTTGAGCAGCACCGTGGCTTCGGTCAGACCGGCAGCCCGCCGCACCGCGCTGAGCGTGGACGCTTCAACCGCGGAGCGGTCCACTGCGACGCCGAGGCGCTGAAGTAGCGCTGACAGTTCGCCGGCGTGGGGTGTCAGGATCACTTGCGGGGCCAGCACATCAGGCAGGGCGGCCAGTGCCCCGGCGTCGGCGATCGTCGGCAGGCCCGAGTCTGCGGCGTCGCGGGCGCGCTGCAACTGCTGCTCATCGGAGTCATCCACTCCCGGGCCCACGAGCCAGGCTTGAACGTGCGTATCGGCCACAGTGCCGGTGCTGCACACGACCTCGGGACAGGACCGGCGGACCAGATCGGCAACGTCCGGCGGCCCAAGGTAACGCACCATACCGACGCCGGCCGCCAGGGCACCCTCGCAGGCCAGCACCGCGGCGCCGGGATATGCGCTGGACCCTGCGACCACCCCAAGCACCCCCCTGGAGTACTTGTGCGCCCGCCGCTCCGGGCGCGGCAGCAGTGCGGAAAGGTCTCCGGCCTCAAGCCGTCTCAGGGCCGGCCATGGCAGCGCTCCTTCGATTCCTATCGGAACCACACGGATGGTGCCCGCGAAGTCGGCGCCGGGGTCTGCCAGCAGGCCTGCCTTGGCGGCACCAAACGTCACAGTCATGTCAGCGGCCAGCACCGGTGCGTGCGCCTCCCCCGTATCCGCGTCGACGCCGCTGGGGATGTCGCAGGCCACCACCAAGGGRGAACGSGRGCCCGGCCGGGAGCGYTYCAGGGCSKYGAYCAGCTCGGCGGMCGGTCCCCGCAGCCCRCCYTGGGCTCCGGTCCCGAGGATTGCRTCGATCACGACGTCGGCGCCGCCGGCCAGCGCGGCGAGTTCGGTCACGTTGTCCGCGGCGAGGGCGACGGCGTGGCCGCCGGCCTTCCGGAACGCGGCCAGCCCGGCGTCGTGGGCCGAGCCGGCRGTGAGCACCGCCGTCGTCCGCATGCCGCGGCCRGCCAGCAGCGCGGCGGCGAACAGCCCGTCTCCGCCGTTGTTGCCCTTGCCCGCCAGCACSGCSACGCTGGAGCCGTACAGCCGYTGCCCGCGGCCGCGCAGGCTGTTGATCACGGCGTTGGCGAGGCCGTACGCGGCCCGCTGCATGAGAACAGCGCCCGCACCGGAGCCCARGGTGTCGTCGAGAAATGGCTTCTCGGCGTCTCGTACCTGGGTTCCGGTGTAGGCGCTGATCATGGTTTCAGTCCATTCGCGGTCGCTGGGGAATGCCTGGCGCTTGGGCCGGTGTTGCGTGAACGGCCGCCTCAGCCTTCGGCGAGAACCGTCGCAGTGGCAATCCCGCCGTCGTGGCTCATCGACAGGTGCCAGCGTTTGACGCCCTTGGACTCCGCTACGGCCAGCACGGTGCCCTTGACCTGGATGGTGGGCCCGTTTTGGTCCAGCCCGATCCAGCAGTCCTGCCAGTTCATGCCCGCCGGCGCCCCGAGCACCTTGGCCACGGCTTCCTTCGCCGCGAACCGCGCGGCAAGRGAGCGCGTGTTCAGTTCCCGTTCGGCGGGGACGAACAGCCTGTCGCGCAGCCCGGGGGTGCGCTCGAGCTGCCGGCCGAACCGTTCAATGTCTACGACGTCTACGCCTATGCCAACGATCATGGCGTTATTCTACGGTCACGCTCTTGGCCAGGTTGCGTGGCTGGTCCACGTCGTAACCCTTGGCCGAGGCRAGTGCGAGGGCGAAGATCTGCAGCGGAACCGTTGCGAGCAGCGGGGCCAGGAGCGTGGGGGTCTCCGGGATGTAGAAGACGTGCTCGGCRTACGCCTTCACGGCYTCGTCGCCCTCTTCCGCGATCACGATCGTCCGGGCGCCGCGGGCGCGGACTTCCTGGATGTTGGAGACCACCTTGGAGTGCAGCGAGTCGCGGCCGCGCGGGGAGGGGACCACCACGAAGACGGGCTGGCCTTCCTCGATCAGGGCGATCGGGCCGTGCTTGAGCTCGCCGGCGGCGAAGCCCTCGGCGTGGATGTACGCGAGCTCCTTGAGCTTGAGCGCACCTTCCATCGCCACCGGGAATCCGACATGGCGGCCCAGGAACAGCACGGACTTGGCGTCGGCCATGGAGACGCCGAGTTCCTTGATCTGGGCCTCGTTGTCGAGGATGTGCTGGATCTTGGCGGGAATCTTGCCCAGGTCGGCCAGGATGTCCTTGATCTCGCCCTGGAACTTGTTGCCGCGCAGCTGTGCCAAATAAAGGCCCAGCAGGTAAGCGGCCGTGATCTGGGCCAGGAAGGCCTTGGTCGAGGCCACGGCGATTTCGGGTCCGGCGTGCGTGTASAGCACGGCGTCSGATTCGCGCGGGATGGTGGAYCCGTTGGTGTTGCAGATCGAGACCGTCTTGGCGCCCTGYTCCTTGGCGTAGCGGACGGCCATGAGGGTGTCCATGGTCTCGCCGGACTGGGAGATGGAGACAATCAGCGTGTTCTCGTCCACGATCGGATCCCGGTAGCGGAATTCGTGTGAGAGTTCGACCTCGGTGGGGATCCGGCACCAGTGCTCWATGGCGTACTTCGCAACCTGGCCGGCATAGGCGGAGGTGCCGCATGCCAGGACGATGATCTTGTCGACGCTCTTGAGCAGCTCCGGATCGACRCGGAGCTCATCCAGCGTCAGCTTGCCGTGGATGTCGGAGCGGCCCAGCARGGTCTGCAGCACGGCGTCCGGCTGGTCGTGGATTTCCTTTTCCATGAAGGACGGGAAGCCGCCCTTTTCGGCGGAGGCMGGGTCCCAGTTGACGTGGTATTCCTTGCCCTCRGCGGGGGCRCCGTAAAAGTCCGTGATCTCCACGGCGTCGGCRGTGATCGTGACGATCTGGTCCTGGCCGAGTTCCACGGCACGCCGGGTGTAGTCGATGAAGCCGGAGACGTCGGAGCCGAGGAAGTTCTCGCCCTCGCCGAGGCCGACGACCAGCGGGGAGTTGCGGCGGGCTGCGACKACCACGTCCGGCTGGTCGRCATGGACGGCGAGCAGCGTGAAGGCGCCCTCGAGCCGCTGGCAGGCAAGCTGCATGGCCCGGGTAAGGCCGCCRTTGASCGTGTCACCGCCGAGCTGGTTGCGGTAGATGTCGCCCAGGAGGGCTGCGGCTACCTCCGTGTCGGTCTCGGAGGCGAAGGTGACRCCCTTGCGCAGGAGCTCCAGCTTGAGYTCGGCGAAGTTCTCGATGATGCCGTTGTGGATCAGGGCCAGCTTGCCGTCGTCGGCCAGGTGCGGGTGGGCGTTCTGGTCCGTCGGGCCGCCGTGCGTCGCCCAGCGCGTGTGGCCGATGCCCGTMAGGGAATCCGGCAGCGGGCTGGAGTCCAGCTCGTTGATCAGATTGCTCAGTTTGCCCGACTTCTTGCGGGAGGAAATGGTGCCGTCGGCAACCACTGCAATGCCCGCGGAGTCATAGCCGCGGTACTCCAAGCGCCGCAATCCTTCTAGGACAACGTCCAATGCATTGTGTCCAGCATTTACCCGGCCATCTGAGTGGCCCACATATCCAACGATTCCACACATGGTCATAAGCCTAGCGGGTTTCCCGGAGGGAGGACGTGGGATGGCGGCGAGCGGCCGCCAGTGCGGACGCCACGGCGGGCAGCCGCGACCGGCCAGGGCACTGGCCTGCGGTGGGCTCATTCGGGCTCCCACCGGCCCGTCCATTTCGCTCTCGGCGCCGTGAAGGGCAGAATCTCTAGGGTGACTTTGCAACGCAATGAAGCGAACGGGGAAGGTGTCTCACCGTTCGTGGAGCTGGATCGGCAGACCTGGTCCCGGCTCGCTGCCCAGATGGAGCAGCCCCTTAATGAAGAGGACGTGTTCCGTCTCCGTGGCCTCGGGGACCCCCTCGATATCAAGGAAGTGCGCGAGGTCTACCTGCCCTTGTCCCGGCTCCTGCACCTTTATGTGGAAGCCGCAGGGCAACTGCATTCGGCCACAACCACCTTCCTCGGCGAGAGCACCCAGCGCACTCCGTTCGTGATCGGCGTGGCCGGCTCGGTGGCCGTCGGCAAGTCCACCATCGCCCGCGTCCTGCGGGAGATGCTGCGGCGCTGGCCGGGCACTCCCAACGTGGAGCTCATCACCACAGATGGATTCCTCTACCCTCTCGCCGAACTCAAGCGCCGGCAGTTGCTGGAACGCAAGGGCTTTCCGGAGTCGTACGACCGCCGGGCCCTGCTGCGCTTCGTGAGCGAGATCAAGAGCGGCGCCGAGGAAGTCCGCGCCCCCTGGTACTCCCACGTCACCTACGACATCGTCCCCGGGAGGGAAGTGGTGGTACGCCGGCCGGACGTGCTGATTGTCGAGGGCCTGAACGTCCTGGCGCCGGCCAGGCCGCGGCAGGACGGCCGGCAGGGCCTTGCCCTGAGTGATTTCTTCGACTTCTCCATTTACGTCGACGCGAAGACCTCGTACATCGAGGAGTGGTATGTGGACCGGTTCCGCAAACTGCGGAGCACGGCCTTCGCCCAGCCGGAATCGTACTTTCACCGGTACGCAACCCTCTCCGACACCGAGGCCGAACAGACCGCGCGTGAGATCTGGAAGCGCATCAACGAGCCCAACCTCGAGGAAAACGTCCTCCCGACCCGGGGCCGCGCGCAGCTGGTGCTGACCAAGGACGCGGACCACTCCATCCGGCGAATGCTGCTGAGGAAGGTCTAGCACAGATGTGCTACGACGGCGGAGACGGAGAGTTGGGGCGGCCGGCGGCCGGCCCGGATTCGCCCAGCCGCCGGGCCTTCAGCCGCCTGCTGCTGGCGGGCACCGGCCTGGCTGCGCTGTCCGCCTGCACACCGGCCCAGCCCTACACGCCATCCGGCACGCCGGGACCGACGCCGGCCCCGCGCATCGGCAGTGCCACGCCGCCAGCCGCCGCGGCGGCATCCAGCTCGCCGGCAGGCTCACCGTCGGCGACCCCGACGACGGCGGCTGCCGTCCCGCCGTCGGCCGCGGCGCCCCCTCCTTCGGCAGCGGCACGCCCGCCTTCAGCCGCAGCGCCGGGGCCGCAGCATTCACTCTCGGACCCCACCAGCCCCTGGGTGATCGTCAACAAGCACCGCCCGCTCTCCCCCGCCACGTTTGTGCCGCCGGATCTGGTCCGGCCGGCCGTCCGGTTGGCCACCTCCGGCGAGGCGGCCTTGCTGAACAGCACGACGGCGGCCGCGGCGGAAAAGATGTTCGCGGCGGCGGCCGCCGACGGCGTCATCATCACCTTGGCCAGCGGATACCGTTCCTTCACGACCCAGCGGGCGACCTACGGCAGTTACGTGAACTCCCGTGGCAGGGCCGAGGCCGACACTGCCTCCGCCCGGCCCGGCTATTCGGAGCACCAGACGGGGTGGGCCTTCGACATCGGCGACGGCAGCGGGGCGGACAGCTTCACGCCACAGTTCAAGGACCGGCCGGCGGCGATCTGGGCCAAGGCGAACGCCCACCGCTTCGGCTTCGTGGTCCGCTACCCGTGGATGCTGCACGAAATCACCGGGTATTACTACGAGCCCTGGCACCTGCGCTTCATCGGCACCGAGGCGGCCATGGACATGTCCACCCGCGGCATCGGCACGCTGGAGGAGTACTTCGGCCTGGAGCCGGCGCCGGCGTATTTGTAGGGCCTGGCTCAAGGTCCTAAGCCTGAGTCCTAGGTCTGCCTGGGCGTAAGACCGCGCCGGATTTTCCCACCTTTGGCACCACGGCGCCGGGACACTCCGGCGCAACCGGCCGACACGCCGTCGGCCGCCGGGAAACGTGGGAACCCCGGCGGCGCCGGCCACTGCGACGCGCCCACGGACCCGCAGGCTAACGATTCGGGGCCGGGCTATTCCGGACGGGGCTATTCGGGGCCGGGGCTATTCGGGGACGAGCGCCAGGGCCAGTTCGGTCCGGACCACCTGGGCCAGCCGCTCCGCGACGCCCTGGGCGGTTTCGTGGTCTCCGGCTTCCACCATCACGCGCACCACCGGCTCGGTACCGGAGGGCCGCAAGAGGACGCGTCCGGTGTCGCCGAGTTCTGTTTCGGCCACGGAAACGGCCGCTGCGACTACTTCATCGCCTTTCACACGGGTGCGGTCCACGCCCTTGACGTTGATGAGGACCTGGGGCAGCTTGGTCATCACCGTGGCCAGCTCCTTGAGCGGGCGCCCCGTGAGAGCCACCTGAGCGGCGATCTGCAGGCCGGTCAGCACACCGTCGCCGGTGGTGGCGTGGTCGGCAAAAATCACGTGCCCGGACTGCTCGCCGCCAAGGCTGAAGCCGCCGTTGCGCATTTCCTCGAGGACGTAGCGGTCCCCCACCCCCGTTTCACGCAGGCTGATCCCGGCGTCGCGCAGGGCGAGCTTCAGGCCGAGGTTGCTCATGACGGTGGCCACCAGGACATCGTCCTTGAGCTTTCCGGAGGCTTTGAGCGCCACGGCAAGGATGGCCATGATCTGGTCGCCGTCCACCTCGTTGCCCTCGTGGTCCACGGCGAGGCAACGATCGGCGTCGCCGTCGTGGGCGATTCCGAGATCCGCCCCGTGATCCAGGACAGCTTGCTTGAGCGGGCCCAGGTGGGTGGAGCCGACACCTTCGTTGATGTTGAGACCGTCCGGTTCGGCGCCGATGACCACCACGTTCGCGCCGGCGTCCTTGAACACCTGCGGGGAGCAGCCACTGGCCGCACCATGCGCACAGTCCAGCACTACCTTCAGGCCGTCCAGGCGGTACGGAAGCGTGCCGAGCAGGTGCACGATGTAGCGGTCCTCGGCGTCGGAGAAGCGCTGGATCCGCCCCACCTCACCGCCGACGGGCCGGAAGGGTTCCTTGTCGAGCTGCTCTTCAATGGCGTCCTCGACGTCGTCGGGCAGCTTCTGGCCGCCGCGGGCGAAGAACTTGATGCCGTTGTCCGGCGCGGGGTTGTGGGAGGCGGAGATCATGACGCCGAAGTCGGCGTCAAGGTCGGCCACGAGGTAGGCGGCGGCCGGGGTGGGGAGGACGCCGGCGTCATAGACGTCGATTCCCGAGCTTGAGAGCCCCGCTTCCACGGCGGCAGCGAGGAACTCGCCGCTGGCTCGGGGGTCGCGTGCCACCACGGCGATCGGCCGCTTCCCGGTCGTGTTGCGGTCATGGCCAAGTACGACGGCGGCGGCCTGAGCCAGCTGCAAGGCGAGCTCGGCGGTCAGCAACCCGTTCGCCAGGCCACGGACTCCATCGGTTCCAAATAATCTAGACATCGGACCAAGCTTAGTCGATGGCCGGCCACACGAGGGGGTGCACGCCATCAATCCGCTGCAGAGGTGACGATCCCGGCACATGGAAATGGCCACCCAAGCCAAGCGGGTTGGCCGACTACTTGGTTTTGAAGTTTCTTGTACTCTACTTTCCCCAAAAACCTACTGCCTTTTCCAGGATGCGTTTAGGCTTCGTGGCATGAAACCTAGCTCTGGGGGCTTGGCGCTCGAAATCGTAGTACCGGTCTTTAATGAACAGGCCGTACTTGAAAGCAGCATCACTAAGCTCGCGAATTACTTATCGCAAGAAATGCCTTCGACGTGGCAAATTACGATTGCGGACAATGCAAGCACGGACAATACTTCGACTATTGCCCAACGCTTAGCGGCGCAGTTGCCAAATGTTGTTCACCGAAGGCTTGAGGTCAAGGGACGCGGGTTCGCGCTGAGGGATGCGTGGAGCGCATCCTCGGCCAACGTCGTTGCGTACCTCGATGTCGATTTGTCAACGGACCTCGCCGCCCTGCCCCCACTCGTAGCTCCGCTGCTGTCGGGTCACTCGGACATTTCCATCGGAACCAGACTGGGGCAGAGTTCCCGGGTGAGCCGCGGGCCAAAGCGCGAGTTCATTTCTCGGTCCTACAACTATCTGCTCCGACGGACCCTTCAGGTGAAGTTCTCCGACGCCCAATGTGGATTCAAAGCCCTCCGCGCAGACGTCGCCAGGAGGCTTCTCCCCCACATCGAGGACAACGGATGGTTCTTCGACACGGAAATGCTGATCATCGCCGAGCGCTCCGGCCTGCGGATCCACGAAATTCCCGTGGACTGGATTGACGACCCCGACAGCCGAGTCGATATCAAGCAGACTGCCATTGATGATCTTCGTGGCCTGGTCCGCGTTGCCGGAGCTCTTTTCAAGGGGACCATCCCGGTTCAAGCCATCTATGCGGAACTGGGTCGCAGGCCGATCGCCCCTCCGGGACGGCCCAGCTTCTTTGGCCAAGTACTCCGGTTCGGAATCGTCGGGGCGCTATCCACAATCGCCTTTGCGCTGCTGTACCTGGTCCTTCAGGCGCCGTTCGGTGCGCAGCAGGCCAATTTCATGGCCCTGTTGCTGACCGCCATCGGCAACACAGCGGCCAACCGCCGTTTTACGTTTGGCATTAGCGGGCCGGTCAAGCTGTTCACACAGCAAATCCAGGGTCTGGTCGTGTTCCTCCTCGCGTGGACCATGACGTCGTCCTCGCTGGCCATCCTCCACACGGTCAACGCCGACGCCCCTCCGAACCTTGAACTGATAATCCTTACCGGGGCAAATGTTCTCGCAACCCTGATGAGATTCGTGCTGCTGCGAGTCTGGGTATTCCGCGACAGTCGCAGCGGCGGCCGGACCGCCGCACTCGCCCTGGCGCCGGCCCAAGGAGCAGCCCAGTGAGCCGCGTCGCAGCTGACACCGCGGGTGCAACCGGTACACGCGGCGTCAGGCGACAGCACCGGACACCGGCACCTGTGGCCAAATTTCTTCGCGGCCGGTTGGTGGATCCCGTCTGGGAGCGGCCGGCCTTGTTGGCGCTCATTGCCTTGACGACGCTGCTGTACACCTGGGGGCTTGACCGTAACGGATGGGCGAACTCGTTCTATTCAGCGGCGGCGATGTCCGGCTCGCTCGACTGGACGGCTTTTCTATTCGGTTCATCCGATCCGAACAACGCCATTAGCGTGGACAAGCCCCCGCTCAGCCTCTGGGTCATGTCACTATCGGTCCGGATATTCGGACTCAACTCCTGGAGTCTGCTGCTCCCTCAGGCCCTCATGGGCGTCATCAGCGTCTACCTCCTCTACCGCATGGTCCGCAAGCGCTTCGATGCCGCGACATCACTTTTGTCCGGCGCATTCCTGGCAGTCATTCCAGTTGCAACCGTGATGTTCCGCTACAACAACCCCGATGCACTCTTGACGCTGCTGATGATTGGCATTGTCTATTTGACCCTCGAGGCCGTGGAGACCTCAAGGTTCCGGTGGCTCCTGCTGGCTGGAGTTCTTACGGGCGCGGGCTTCCTGACGAAACAGCTCCAAGTCCTGCTGGTGTTGCCGGCCGTGGGGGTTGCTTACTTTTCCTTCGCCCGCGCCTCACTGCCCAGGCGTCTCTTGCACCTGCTGGGAGCGCTGGGGGCGGCCGCCGTGGCCGGGGGATGGTGGCTGCTTGTGGTCCAGCTGACGAGCCCCTCCCAGCGACCGTTCATCGGGGGATCAAGGAACAATAGCGTTATCGAACTGACCCTTGGTTACAACGGGTTGGACCGCCTCACTGGCGCCGATGCCAGCAGGACAATGGCTCCGGGTGCGGGGACCGCCGACAAGCTGGACGCTGGCTTCCAACGGTTCCTCCAGCCGCAGTTCTCTGGTCAAAGTGGCTGGTTCCTTCCGTTGGCCATTGCGGGGCTCTGCGTGACCGTCTGGTATCTGGGGCGGCGCCAGGGGCGGCCCGGGGCACGCGCGCTTCTCCTGGCCTGCGGCATCTGGTTTGTCTGCGCAGCAACTGTGCTGGCCTTCATGTCGGGAATCGTGCATCCCTACTACGTACTCACGGCAGTGCCGCCCCTGTGCGTCCTGGCCGCGGTTGCTTTGATGCACTTCCTTCGTGGCCTGCAGCGGACCAGAATTCGGATTCTGACCGGCCTCACCTTGATCGTGAGCATGGCCTTTGCCTGCATCACCGCCGCCTATTCGGTGAAGGAGCTTCCGTGGATGCCGGTCGCCATGCTCTGCCTATGGGGCCTAGCCATCGCTGCAGTCTTCGTTCGGGCCCCGGGGCCCCGAGTGGCAAAAGCGTCCTCACTTCTTATCGTGGCCGCGCTGTTCACCGGGCCCGTCACCTGGTCGATGAATACAGTTCTGAACTCTCACACAGGAGCAGGAGTTAACGCCGGACCCAGCATCTTCGGGTTTCGGACAGACGACCGGTCCCGCTCATCCCCCGATACGCCCTCAAGCCTCCTGACGGTTGTGTTCGGTGACGTGCCGACACCGGCACTGTTGGAACGCCTCCGCCAGTCGCCCTCGTCCGCTGCGTGGGCGGCAGCCGTGGTGGGTTCAGAGTCGGCGGCCAACTATCAACTGGAGCTGGGCCGGGCAGTGCTGCCACTCGGCGGCTTCGATGGCACAGACCCCTTCCCGACCCTCGAGCAGTTCAAAGTCCTGGTAGAGGAGGGGCGTGTGGGATCTGTCGTGATCCAGGGTCTGCCGCCGCTCACGCTTGAAGGGCGCGGCGAGTCAGCTCGAATCGTCGAATGGGTCAGGCAGCGGTTCGTTGCCAAGGACATCGACGGCGCACAGTACTTCCAACTCACCAAATAAGGGGCCCTTGGAACGGCGAAAACCCGCCCCGCCGGGTGGCGGAACGGGCTTTCGGAGGGGCGCTTTGCGCCCCAAGCGGGATTAGCGCTTGGAGTACTGCTGAGCCTTGCGAGCCTTCTTGAGACCAGCCTTCTTACGCTCGATGACGCGGGCGTCACGACGCAGGTAACCGGCCTTCTTCAGGGTGGCGCGGTTGTTCTCGGTGTCGATCTCGTTCAGCGAACGGGCGATGCCGAGGCGCAGGGCACCGGCCTGGCCGGAGATGCCGCCACCGTGGATACGGGCGATGACGTCGTAGGCGCCGTCAAGATCGAGGATCTTGAAGGGCTCGTTGACATCCTGCTGGTGCAGCTTGTTCGGGAAGTAGTTCGCCAGCTCGCGGCCATTGATGGTCCACTTGCCGGAGCCCGGCACAACGCGAACGCGTGCGACGGCTTCCTTGCGACGGCCAACTGCAGCGCCGGCAACGGTCAGTGCCGGGCGTTCCTTCTTCGGCGCAGCTGCTTCCGCAGCACCGCTCTCCGAGGTGTAGCTGGTCAGGTTTTCCTCAGCCTCAACGGCTTCGGTGGTCAGTTCTTCGTTCTGAGCCACGATTCTCCTTGATAAAAAGTTGGTTGGTGGCCAGGACTACTGGGCGACCTGGGTGATTTCGAAAGTCTTGGGCTGCTGGGCGGCGTGGGGGTGCTCTGCACCGCGGTACACCTTCAGCTTGCCCAGCTGCTGTGCAGCGAGGGAGTTCTTCGGGAGCATGCCCTTGATGGCCTTCTCCACGGCGCGAACCGGGTTGGACTCAAGCAGCTCCGCGTAGTTGACGGAGGTCAGGCCGCCCGGGTAGCCGGAGTGGCGGTATGCGCGCTTCTGCTCCAGCTTGGCGCCGGTGAGGGCAACCTTTTCAGCGTTGATGATGATGACGAAGTCGCCCATGTCCATGTGGGACGCAAAGGTGGCCTTGTGCTTGCCGCGCAGCAGGATTGCGGTCTGGCTGGCAAGACGACCAAGGACAACGTCGGTGGCGTCAATGACGTGCCACTGGCGGTTGATATCGCCGGGCTTCGGGGTGTACGTACGCACGGTGTTTGCCTCGTTCTTGTTCTGGCGTTCTTGTTTTAGGCGTCACTCTTACGGTGCACCTACTATCTATGCGCTACCGGAACAGAGGTGAGGGCTCTATGTAACCAGTCATCCTGAGGTCTCGAATGTGCACGTTGAGTAGCTATCCTGCAACCGGATTCTCAAGCGGGCACGCACCATCGAGATAGGACACGCACAACGACTACCAAGAATAGCCGACGGCGGCCTCTTGGGTCAAAATGGGGTGTCCGGATGCATCCTGTCTGCCCCTCGTTGCGCAGACTTTCCCGTGCCGGCCCGCCGCATCCCTGGAGGAACCGTGTCCCACCCCGTCACCGCCGACTCCATCTCCCTGCTGCTCGCACAGCCTGTCGGACCGTCAACCGGGATCCTCTTCATAGCCGGCGTTGGCCTCCTGGGAGCGTGCCTGGGCCAGTTGGCAGAGCTCCTCATCGGGCGCGCACTCCCCCATGTCGGCGGACCGCTGACGGTACGACTGAGAATTACGACGGCGGCGGCCACCTTTGTATTCTCAGCCCTGCTGGCCTGGCGCTTCGGGCTCTCCCCTGAGCTCCCCGCCTATGCCTTACTGGCGGTTGCCGGCGTCCAGCTGGCGCGAATCGACCTTTTGCACCATTTACTGCCCAACCGGATGGTTTTGCCCCTGCTGGGGGCCGGCCTGGCGCTTCTCGGGGTCGCCGCAGGGGTGTCCGGCGAGGCAGGTAGCCTGCTACGGGGAGCTGCCGGCGCCTTAATTTTGTTCGTTTTGTACCTCTTTCTTGCCCTGACCAGCCGAAACAGCCTCGGAATGGGTGATGTGAAGCTCGCCGCGCCACTTGGCCTGTACTTGGGCTACCTAGGCTGGCCCCACTTGTTCTACGGCGGAGCACTGGGATTCGTCGTCGGAGGCCTCGGCTCGGCCGTTATTATGCTGAAAAACCGCGGAAACAAGCCAAAGGAAGTGGCCTACGGGCCCTCCATGCTGGCAGCCGGCCTGGCCGTTATCTTGCTGTTGCCCTAGGTAGCCTCCGTCCGGCCACGGGCGACGTTTCAGTAAGACGGCTTATCAAACCAAGTAGTCGGGCCCTGCCCCTACTTGGAAACTGAGTACACCTCTCATTTGCGGGTAGGTGGTGCCCCAATTTTCCTTCCAAAAGTCGAGTATCAACATTCATTGCGCCGCCGATAACAGCCGTGCAAATGTTGTTCCAACGAAGCTCCAGCAAATAGGCAAAGGGGATTTGCTGGAAATTCGTTCACTATTCATAACTCTGGAAAAGGAATAAGAAAATGACTGGTCTCATGGTCTCAATGCTCGCTTTTGTCTCTGGAATCAAGAACCGCCTCTCGGACGAGGAAAAGGGCGCCACCGCCGTTGAATACGGAATCATGGTCGCTCTGATCGCGGTCGTCATTATCGGCGCCGTGACCGCCTTCGGGACAAGCCTCCGCGACGTCTTCACTGGCGTAACCACCCACCTCGCGCCGCCGGCCTAATTCCTCGCTAACCGCTCGCTCTCCTGCCGGCTGTCCGAAACACCGGGCAGCCGGCAGGAGTGTTTCGGCAGCGGCAAGCCGCGCCCACGCTGACGCTCTAATGTGCGCTCAAGCAATCTTGAGGTTTTCCAAGAGGTGAGGAATTAGTCATGAAATCTCGTTTAATCGCTGGGCTGGCTGCGCTCGTCCTGGCGATCGCCGGCACCCTGATGTTGGTAAATTACGTGTCGAATGCAGACCGCCGGGCACAGGAATCCCTCCAGCCCGTCGACGTCGTCGTGATCGATTCAGCGGTTCCTGCCGGTACCGCTGTGGAAGACCTCCGTTTGCACGTCCGGCTCCGGTCCATTCCGGATGCGGCCAAGGCCGACGGCGCTCTGTCCTCGCTGGACGGATTCACGGGTCAGGTCACGGCCGTCGCCCTGGAACCGGGGGAACAGCTGCTGGCAAGCCGGCTGGTGGACCCGTCCCAACGGGTTACCCCGGGTGCAGTGGAGGTCCCCGCCGGCATGCAGGAAGTCACCATTCTGCTGCCCCCGGAAAGTGTGGTCGGCGGCACGCTCCGTGCCGGAGACCTCGTGGGACTCTACGTCACCCAGGGAGATCCTGCGGCTCCGCAAGTCATGAGCACCCAACTGGTCTTCGACAAGGTTCTGGTGACTGCAATCCAGCAGGCGCCGCCCAGCAATGGAAACACGGCGGATGGAACATCTGCTGTTCCCACCGGTTCCTCGTTTGTGACCCTGGCCCGCAATTCCACTGACTCCGCCAAAATCATTCTCAGTGCCCGTGTGGGCAATATCTGGCTGACCAAACAGACGGCGAAGACACCCGCAAGCCAACGCACAGCCGTCACCACCAGCGGGATCTTCCAATGAGCCGCTTCCTAGTCCTGACGTCGACCCCTGAGTTCGAGCAGCATCTCGCGGCAGCTCTGGGAGACGCGCACGAGATCCAGGTCCTTGCCTCCGAAGCCGCGGGCGGCAGCCCGGGCCATCTGATGGCCCAAAATCTGGGCGGGCCCATCGATGTGATGGTATTGGGCCCCGACGTCCGGACCGAGCAGATGCTCGCCTTGGCGGCAGGCCTGGAGCACGCTTTCCCGGATGTAGTGCTCGTGCTGGCAGCAGTCGTGACACCCGAACTCACTCTGGCCGCCATGCGTTCCGGCATCCGCGATGTCCTGCCGCCGGACACGGAGGCCCGACTCCTGCGTGAGGCATTGGAATACGCTGCGGAAACGTCCAGGAGCCGCAAGCAGGTTGTATCCGATGATGCCAGCCAGAATCGGGTCCGCGGGCGGGTGATCTCCGTGATGTCCCCGAAGGGCGGGGTGGGGAAGACCACCGTTGCCACTAATTTGGCTGTTGGTTTGGCCAAACTGGCACCGATGGGCGCTGTGATTGTCGATCTCGACCTTCAATTCGGAGATGTGGCCTCGGGGCTGGGCCTGGAGCCGCAGTACACCATCAATGATGCAGTTTCGGGTGCCGCCTCAAGTGACGCCATGGTGCTGAAGGCGTTCCTCAGCCGGCATCCGTCCGGGGCATACGCCATGTGTGCGCCGCGTCGTCCGGCAGATGCCGACCTCATCAAGCCGGCGCACGTGACAACTTTGATCAACCAGCTGTCATTGGAGTTCCCGTTCGTCATTTTGGATACATCGCCAGGTCTCGGGGAAGAGGTCTTGGCCGTCCTGGAACTGGCCACCGACGGCGTCTGGGTTTGCGGAATGGACATTCCCAGCATCCGGGGCCTCAACCACGGACTGGACGTGCTGCGACAACTGGACCTCATGCCCCCGTCGAACACGATTGTCCTCAACTTCGCCGACAAGCGCAGCGGACTAACTGTCCAGGATGTGGAAGCCACGGTTGGTCTGCCGGTGGACATCATCCTGCCGTGGTCCCGCACATTGCCGTTTTCAACGAATGCCGGCGTCCCGCTGATCCAGGACAACCGCCGGGATCCGGCCTTGAAAGGGTTGAAAAGCCTAATCGCGCTCTTGGGGCCAAATTCGTCCTCCGCCGCCAATAAGCACCTGAACCGAAGGGGCGAAATGCCATGAGTCTCGTAGACCGACTTGAAGTCGTCCGGATGGCCACGGACGGCCCCACCCAGCCGGATCACACGCCCGGCACCGCCCCGGTTTCCGTTGTCCCGGCGGCCGAACCCGCCGGCAAAAATCTGCTGGGGACCCTGGCCGTGGCACCTCAAGCCGCCTCCTCGGACGCCCTGGCAGGGATCAAGAAGCGCGCGGCCGAAGAACTGACAGCCCGTCTTGGCAATCGCATCACTGACAGCAGCCTCGACGAAGGCGACGTGCGGCGCATGGTGCGCGAGGCCCTTGGCTCCTTCATCGATGACGAGCAGGTCCCCCTGACGCCGGAAGAAAGGCGGCGCCTTATCCGGGAGATCGTGGACGAAGTCCTGGGCCTTGGGCCGCTACAGCGGCTCCTGGACGACCCGCTGGTGTCCGAAATCATGGTCAACGGCGCCAACAGAATCTATGTGGAGCGCGGCGGCCGGCTGCACTTGACCGGCACAACATTCAGTTCGGATTCCCACCTGCGCAGGGTCATCGAGAGGATCGTTTCCCGGGTGGGGCGCCGTATCGACGAGTCCTCGCCGTTGGTAGACGCGCGGCTCCAGGACGGTTCGCGAGTCAACGCCGTCATCCCGCCCCTCGCGGTGGACGGCCCGTCGTTGACTATCCGAAAGTTCTCCGCCGTACCGCTGACCGTCGAGGACCTGATCAGGTTCGACTCTCTCTCACCGGCCATGGCGCAGCTGCTCCACGCCTGCGTCCAGGCACGCCTGAACATCATCGTCTCGGGCGGTACCGGCACTGGAAAAACCACACTGCTCAACGTTCTTTCCTCGTTCATACCGGACGATGAACGCATCGTCACCATTGAAGACGCCGTGGAACTGCAACTGCAGCAGGAGCACGTGGTCCGTTTGGAAAGCCGGCCGGAAAACATCGAAGGCCGCGGCGCCGTTGGCATCCGCGACCTCGTGCGAAATTCTCTCCGTATGCGGCCGGACAGGATCGTGGTGGGCGAAGTCCGGGGCGGGGAAGCCCTGGACATGCTCCAGGCCATGAACACCGGCCATGACGGATCCATCTCCACGGTGCATTCAAACTCGCCCCGGGACGCCATAGCCCGCATGGAGACCCTGGTCCTCATGGCAGGCATGGATCTTCCGCTAAGGGCCATCCGTGAACAAATCGCCAGCGCAGTCCATCTGATCGTCCAGTTGAGCAGGCTGAAGGACGGCACCCGAAGAGTCACCCACATCACCGAAGTCCTCGGCATGGAGGGCGACGTCGTGACGCTACAGGATGCTTTCGTCTTCGACTACGCGGCGGGCGTTGACCAGGATGGTCGATTCATCGGCAAGCCCATTCCCACTGGTGTCCGCCCACGCTTCGTCGAACGGTTCGCCGACCTGGGAATCAGCGTTCCCGGCGAAATCTTCGTCCCTGCTTCCCCCAAATCGGGATGGTGAGCACCATGACTCATGATTCGGCGTTGCTGGCCGGAACCGTTCTCATTCTGCTCGCCGTGTCTCTCGCCCTTTTCGTTGCGTTCAGGCCCCGGTACACCGACATCCATGTCGACCGGAGAAGGCCTCAGGCGGAGTCCAACTCCTCCATGATTTCGAAGCTGAGCGGCGTCACCGTCGCGGTCGTTGAGCGTCGAGTCGGACAAGGAAGTGGCGGCCCCTTTGGCCGCGACGCACTCGGCGGGGCGGGACTGAAAGTCCGGCCCTCCGAATTCGTCGTCCTGATCTTGGTTGCTTCCTTCGTTCTGGGCCTGGTGGGCTACGTGCTACAGGGCTGGCTTCTCGCCGTCGTGTTCGCGGCCATTGGTCCGGTGGGCGCGAGGGCGCTGCTCTCCTTCAAGACCGGGCGCCGGCGAGCCGAATTCGACGAGCAGCTCAGCGACATGCTTATGTCCCTCTCTGGCAGCCTGCGCGCAGGCCACAGCATCGCCCAGAGCATGCACACGGCCAGCGTCGAGATGCCGGCTCCGATGGGCGAGGAACTCGCCAGGATCGTCAATGAGGAAAGAGTTGGCCGACCCGTGTCGGAGTCTATGGCCGAGGTGGGTCATAGGATGCGCTGCGAGGACTTCCAGTGGCTCAGCCAAGCGATTGAGATCAACCGAGAGGTTGGCGGCGATTTGGCCGGGGTTCTCGACCACGTTGCAGAGACCGTGCGCGAAAGGGCTCAGATCAAGGGCCAGGTCCGTGCATTGGCGGCAGAAGGAAAGTTCTCGGCATACATCCTGATTGCGCTGCCGTTCTTCGTCGCACTATTCATCAATCTCGTCAATCCGGGATACATGTCGGTCCTGACAACCACGGCGCTGGGCTGGGTCCTCATCACAGCCAGCGTGGTCATGATGGCCATCGGGTCCTTCTGGATCAGCCGCATGGTCAAGATCGAATTCTGAGGAGCTGAGGACATGAACACCACAGTCTGGCTGCTGATCGCCACTATCATCCTTCCTTTGACGTACTTCGCTTGGTCCCTGATCGGCGTCGACAGAGCTTCCGGCCGTTTGATCCAATCGAGGCTGGCTGCCGCTTCGGCCCCGCAAGCGGATGTCTCGTCTGCCGGACCGCACTGGCTGGTCCGTCTTGCACGCAGGCTCACGCCGACGTCCTATGTGTCCCGTCTGGACCGGATGCTCGGGAACGCCGGACGGCCGGCCTCAATGCCGTTGGACCGCCTCTTGAGCCTGAAAGCTCTGGCGGCCCTTGGCGGGGTTGTCCTGGCGCTTCTTTTCGGCGGAACAAAGAGTCCTCAGGCAGCTCTGCTGTCAGTTTGTTTTACGGCAGCCTGCTACTTCCTCCCTGACCTGCTGATCTACAACAGCGGAACAAAACGCCAGGCGAGGTTGCAACTGGATCTGCCCAATGTCCTTGACCAGTTGCTCATCTCAGTCGAGGCCGGCCTCGGTTTTGAAACTGCCATGGCTCGCGTGGGCACGAGTGGAAAGGGTCCGCTGGCGGAAGAGATGGTACGCACGCTGCAGGACATCCAGGCCGGCCGTACCCGCCGTGAGGCTTACAAGGCCATGGCCGCCCGGTCCACGGTGAGGGATTTGAAGAGTTTCGTAGGTGCTGTCATCCAGGCCGATGTGCAGGGCCTTTCAGTGGCCCGGGTCCTAAAACCCCAGGCAGACCAGATGCGAATCAAGAGACGTCTTCGGGCAGAGGAAAAAGCAATGAAGCTTCCGGTCGCCGTGGTTTTTCCGTTGCTTCTCTTTATCTTTCCACCGCTGTTTATCGTCATCCTTGGTCCCGCTGTTATCAACGCAATCGCCACCTTTTCGGGCCGGTAACGCATCTAGTCGGCACGCAATTCATCCCTCACCTCGCCGGAGTGGGCAGGAATCCCAAGATTGAAGGAGCAACAGATGTTTAGGTCCAGGACGGGACGTCGAACGGTTCGGGATGGCCGGGAGCGCGGTGCCACGGCTGTTGAATTTGCTTTGGTGCTTCCCTTGCTCGTGTCCATGCTGCTTGGCGTAATCGACTTTGGGATGGCCTTCGGGCAAAGCGTCAGTCTGCAGGGAGCGGCCCGCGAGAGCGCCAGGCAGGGGGTGACTCAGGGTGACGTCATTGCCTCCGCCAACCGCGCCGGAGGTTCGCTGGACACCAGCCAGCTCCAAGTCAGATTTGCCGTCGACACGTCAGCAGGGGCCCCGGGGCTCATGGTCGTGTGCCTGCGCTACCCCCAGTCGTCCCTGACCGGTTTCTATTCGTGGGCGCTCGGGGGCGTTTTCGAAGCAAAAGCCGTCATGAAAATGGAAAGCCCGGCCGCCGTGGCCTCGGGTGCACAGCGTTGGACCGGAGGATCATGCACGCCTTGACATCAGGATCGTTCCTTAAGCGGCAACGTCGCGTCCGTAGCAACCAGGAGCCAGTGAACCGCAAGAACAAGCGCAGCAAAGCACTCCGGCAGCGCGGGGCGGCGACCGTCATTTTCGCCTTGATGGTTCCTGTGCTCTTCGGAGCCCTTGCGATGGCGCTCGACGTCGGCAAGTTGGTCTATGAGCGCCAGCACCTGAGCAACGCCCTGGACGCCGCCGCGCTGGCTGGCGCGTCATACCTCCCCGGCGACCCGGTGGCTGCCCGCAACGCAGCGGCATCATTCGCCCGGGCCAACGACCCGGAAGCGGCACCCACGGTCACCTTCTGGTGCGTGGTGGCGTCAACAGGTACGGGCAGGACTGTGGTCACCAGCCAGATTCCGAGCGTCTGCAATCCCGGAACAATCGCCGGCGCCAGATGCAACGAAACCATCTGCGCAATCCCCTGTATCCCAGGGGGTAGTATCGCCTGTAATTCGATCACAGTGACCGACGATAAGGACGTAGCATTCAGCTTCGCGCCCGTGATCGGGATCAATAGCGGCAACACCGGCTCGCTGGCGTCAGATGCCTGCAAGGGCTCCTGCGGCTCCCAGACACCGAACCCCATGGACGTCGCACTGGTGGCCGACCGGACCGGCAGTATGAGCGACACTGACCTTTCCAGTATGAAAACCGCCATTCAGACCACGCTCAAGACCATGACCAAGGACCAGCAGTACGTAGCTCTGGGAACTATCGGCCGGAGCAGCCCCACCAGCGGCTGCGTCACCAACCCTTCGGGCTCGGCCACGAGTGGCCCTTGGATTCCCGTCCCGTTCTCCAATGACTACACCACCACAGGCACACCGCCTGCGCTCAACAACAGCAGCGCACTCGTCAAGGGTGTGCAATGCCTGGCGCACTCGGGCAGCGGCACGTATTTGGCCTCGCCCATGAAGGCCGCGGCCCGGTATCTGCTTGGCATGGATGCCAACAACCTGGGGAGCCTGCCGGCCCGCTCAGGAACACCCCGCAAGGCCATTGTCCTGGAGACGGATGGTCAACCAAACGAGACGGGCACCGGAGGAACCACCTCGGTGAGTGATCCTGCCGACGTCAAGAACTCAGACCCGGTGATTGCCTGCAACAATCTGAAAGCCGTTGCAGCCGACGCAAAGGCGCGGAACATCCTGATCGTCACTGTCGCGTACAACGCAGCAACGTCAGCCCGATGCGGCGGCAGCGGTTCAGCGTATGTGCGCGACGTCCTCGCTGCCGCTGCCTCCGAAAAATCCACAGGGGTCCCAAGCACTGCCAGCAACGATTGTTCAACGCCGGCTCTCGCGGCGGCGGAGAACTCCGACGGGGATTACTTCTTCTGCGCGTCAAACGGAGCGGACCTCGGTCCGATATTTGTCTCAGCGATCAATGCGATCAGCTCGAACTCCCGGCTGATACGTATTCCCGGCTGACCCTTCGATCAGCCGCGCAGGAAGCCGCCAACCGCGGCTCGTGCCCCAGAAACCGGACCCCCTTGGACCAGAGCCAAGGGGGTCCTTCCTTGGGCCCGGCGACAGCAATGTTGCATTTCAAGCGCAAGATGAGCGCAGGGAATGTACAGGAAACGTGCAGTTTGGGAAGCCTTAGCACAGGATGCGTCAAAGGCGAATCGTCGGCGTGTCGTCCGTTGCTAAGTTCCTCTCAGTGCTGGTGCAGGGCCAGCCTCCCAACTCGCTCAGGAGTCACCAATGCGTTCTATTTTCTCCAGCTTCGCAGCCCGCCTTCGCCGAGATCAGCGCGGCGCCACCGCCGTCGAGTACGGCATCATGGTCTCCCTCATCGCGGTCGTCATCATCGTCGCCGTGACTCTCCTCGGCACCACGATGAAGAACACGTTCAGCCAGGTGCAGTGCCAAGTCTCGGGTAAGACCTGGACAGCAGCTACGTCGACTTGCGCGTAGCACCCCGCCAAGGTACTTCTCCGCTAGCAAGTCCGTTCAGGAGGCATTCATGAGTTCGTTCTTCAGTAACATCGCTGCCCGTCTTTGCCGCGACCAGCGCGGCGCTACCGCCGTCGAATACGGGATCATGGTCTCGTTGATAGCGGTCGTGATCATCGCGGCCGTCACGCTCCTCGGAGGCACCTTGCATGACACGTTCGTCCAGGTGCAATGCTCCGTATCGCATGGGACTTTCGCTGCAGGTGGCGCGGCCGGCCAGGCTTCCTGCACGCCTTAAACCCCATCGGCCCCGAAACATCGTGTGGTGGCGGCTCTGAGC